>CAYZKE010000017.1:4825-17044 GCA_964478505.1 uncultured Loktanella sp. | reverse complement strand
TCACGTCAACATGACGGCCTTCCATGATCGCCACGCAATGTTCGCACTGCCCGCAAGGTTCGGTCGTCGGGCCACCCGTGCCATCGGGACCGATACAGTTCATGCCCTTGGCAATGATCCGTGCGGTCGTTGTTTTCCCGGTGCCGCGAATGCCGGTCATAATAAAGGCTTGTGCGATCCGGTCGGCGGCAAAAGCGTTCTTCAGGGTGCGCACCATCGCATCCTGTCCCACCATATCGGCAAAGGTTTCGGGCCGGTATTTGCGTGCGAGCACTTGGTATTGGGGCTGATCGGACATGGCGGCCTTTGGTAAGGATTCGGTCGTTGGGCTAGACTAGGGGCAGCGCCCCCTAAGGTCTACCACATCAAAGAGGCGAAAGACTGTTCCGTGTTCCAAGGCAGGCAACGGTGAAAGTGTTGGCAGGTTTGCGTCATTGCTTAAGGTCGGTGGATTGCCTCTGCGAGAGAGCAGCATTCAACACGGAATTTGCGATTTTTCACTTGTTCGGTTCTATCGCTTATGGTCTTCCCTTGCGGCAACGACTCTATGTTGGCGGATTTTCTGTAGGTATTTCATCTGATAAGGCCAAGATGCTTGAATTTGTCATCCATAGCCTGCCTGTGGCGGGCGGTACCTTGGCGATCACGCCCATGCCCGGCAGGACGCGACATTATTACACGGATTGGCTGCGCCTGATGGATTGGCGCCCTGATCTGGTCCTGACGATGACAACGCAGGCCGAGTTGGATCGCAAAGGGGCGGGGACTTTGGGCCCCGACCTTGCCAATGAAGGGATCGGCTGGCTGCATTTGCCGGTGGCAGATTTCGGTGTGCCAACAGGGATGGATTGGCCAGCGGTGCGCGATGAGGTTCTGCGCACGCTGCGCAGCGGCGGTCGCGTGTTGGTGCATTGCTTTGGCGGCTGCGGGCGCTCAGGGATGATGGTGCTGCGGTTGATGATTGCGGCGGGCGAAGATGCGGATACGGCCTTGGCACGGTTGCGGGCCGTGCGCCCATGTGCTGTGGAAACGGATCCACAGTTGGACTGGTCGTATCAGGGGTAAGGTGGATCTTGATCCACCTTACGTGTTGCGCGGTTTCTTCTTGATTGCTGACTTTACGATCTTGCCAAACTTGCGCGACCGATCCCGCGCTTGCGCAATCGTCTCGGTCGCCTGTTCGTTTTCGCGTTTCAGCTTCTTGAACCGCTTTAGCCGATCAGCGTCTACCTGACCCGCAGCAATACCCGCTTGTACGGCACACCCCGGCTCACTTTCATGTGCGCAATCGCGGAACTTACAGGTGGTAGCCAGTTCCGATATCTCGGGAAATGTCGCGTCGATCCCGTAAGCCACCTCTGCCACGCCAAGGCCGCGCATGCCCGGAGTGTCGATCAACCAGCCACCCGTCGCCATCCGGTGCAGTGACCGTCCCGTCGTTGTATGCCGACCGCGCGCGTCATCCTCGCGGATGGCTTGGGTCGCGGCATTGCCGCCTGTCAGTGCGTTCGCAAGGGTGGTTTTCCCCACGCCGGATGATCCCGCGAGTGCAACGGTCTGCCCCTTTCCACACCAAGGAGCCAAAACCGCCGGGACGTCATCGTTCTTCGCATCCAGCGCGACGACTTCCAGATTGCGCCCCAAGCTGCGCGCCTGATCGACGTAGCTATCAGGATCATCGGTCTGGTCGGCCTTGGTCAACAGGATCACTGGCGTGATCATCGCATCATGGGCAAGCGCCAGATACCGCTCAAGCCGTGCGGGATTGAAATCGTTGTTGCATGATGAAGTGATGAACAGCGTATCAAGATTGGCTGCGATCAGTTGCTTTTCGCCAGTGTGATATTCGGTGCCGCGTGTCAGTTCGGTTTTGCGATCCAGGATCCGCACGAGCCTGTGCTGTTCCGGCGCGCAAAGCACCCAGTCGCCCACGCCGACTTCTGCTGTCGTGATGCCGGGATCAAGTGTCAGTTCAAGCGTGCCGATATCGGAAAAGCCCACAACACGGTCGCGGTGGACCGTAGCGATGCGGACCGGGGTGAGTGTTTCCAGCTCTTCGATTTCGAGCTGAGACATAAAGAATGGCGACCAGCCGAGGGCGTCGCGTGTCAGATCTGGCAATGAGATATCCTCGTCAAAGGGGGGAAGGATGCTGGCGGTGGGAACCTGCCAGCTGCAACCGGACGAGGGGGCGGAAGTGCCTTCAGCGCACCCGTGCCGGGAGAGTGTTTTTTGCGACAATCATAAACATCCTCCTTAGCTGGATGGGTTTGCCTTAAATTTGCTGCGCAAATCAAAGGTGAGAGGCTGACAACGACCCAAGCGGGGCTCGTTATGGCTGCTTCCTTCCGGACCTGACCAGGTTGGCGAGGCGCTCGCCCGCGCCAACCTCTCATGGGAGGATATAGGCCTGTTTTGGTCGTTCTGCAAGACGTCAGAAGTTGATGCGGTACCGCGCGCGTCCATCTGCTTCCTGTCGGATGTAGGTGACTGGACCCGTGATGTGGCCCCGCGCCTGCGGTGCACTGACAAATGTCGCAGCAGTGTTCGGGATTGGCGCGAAAGCCCAATTGGAGTGGAGCTTTGCGGTCACTGATCCTGCGGCTTTGAGGTCCTTGATCAGGATATCACGCAGTGTTTGTCGGGACGTATGGACGATGTCATCGGATGCGATCTTTGGAAAACCTCCGCCGCTTTTTGCGCGAAAGCTGTTGGTGGCCACAATGAAAACATCGCCGTCTTCTACGGTCTTGTCTTGAAAGCGCAACCGCACGATGCGGCCTGCGTTGGGGTTGATCTCTCGCCCCCGGGTGTCAAAGCGGGCGGGTTGTGTGAGGTCGATCTGGTAAGACAGGCCAAAGATCGCATCGCAATTATAGCCTGCACTTTGCGGGTTGATCAGTTGCTGATCGCTTTGGCCCGGTTGCATCCGGTTGTAATGCGCGGCGGCACGTTCCAGCCAGAGCCGCAGTTGTTTCCCCGTGCGTCGCACCGCGCAAAGATGATCCGCGAAGGGAAAAATGGCGGCCACATCGCGCAAGGTGATCGGGCCTATGGGGATGTCGATGTAATGCCCAAGTCCGCTCCGCCCGCCAAACCGGAATGAGGATGTTGCTGCCAGAACGGGGGCGCGTGAACCCTCGAGCGCTGCGCTGACTGCCCGTTGCATGGACTGCGCCAGGAGTTGCTGACTGAGGTCCGGCTGGACCGTCGCAAAATAGCTGGTGACGGGCACGGTGGTGTGCACCACCGGTTCTTGCATCTGCGCAACGGTTGCTATGTGGGGTGCCGCCACAAGGGCGCGCAGGTCTTGGCACCGTTTGCTCTCTGGGCCTTTGCGCAATGAAGCCCTTTCAAGCCGGGCTTGATGATCTGTAACCTGCCAGCCGCCCTGCGCGCGGCGCAGGGTCAGTTCAATCACGCCGAATGATTGCGCACCAAATCCCGCCATCACTGCCGGTTTGCCGTGCAGGCGACCGCCCGCGTAATCGGTGGGCCCGTCTGTGGCAATGGTTGCATCAGGAAAGTGCTCATGGGTATGGCCCAGCAAAAGCGCGTCGATGCCCGCAACTTGTGAAAGAGGTAGTGCTGCGTTCTCCAAATGTGGTATATCATCCGCCAAACCGATACCGGAGTGGCAAAGGGCTACAATAATATCTGCACCGGCGGCTTTAACTTGCGGGACGACGTCCTGCGCGGCTTTGCGGATATCGGTTGCCTTGAGCTCTGGATTGCCTGTGTCGGCAAACTGGGGTGGGGCGAAACCGATGATTCCAATCTTGATGGGGTGCCTGATGCCGTCATCGCAAAGAACATCACGCTCCAAAATCGCAAAGGGTGTGAAAAGATCGTCGCCATGAAAGGCCGGCACATTGGTGCAAACCACAGGAAACATGGCCTTTGACAGTACTGTCCGTAAGAACGCTGGCCCGTAGTCAAACTCGTGATTGCCCAGTGTCATGGCGTCGTATCGCAACATATTCAGCGCTGCGATCATGGGATGGGTCTGATCGGGCTCCAGGTTTTGTGCAAGAAAATCCGCAAGCGGATTTCCCTGAATGAGATCGCCGTTGTCACACAGGATTGTCGTGACCAAAGGATCGTCCCGCAACGCTGCTATCTGGTCGGCCAGCCTGATCAATCCGGTGGTCGGGTCCTGCCGGTCCGCGAAATAATCATAGTCCAGCAATTGCATGTGCAGGTCTGTTGTCTCAAGCAAACGCAAACGCCCTGACGGGGACTGCACGGCACAGGAACGGGGGCTCTTCATAGCGCAACCTTAGAGAGAAATATCAAGGCTGCCACAAGATACGGTCGGAAAAAAATTGTAGTTGTGCAAGGTCCGTGGCATTTCGGCGCAATGAAGATTGCAGAAACTGTTACATTTGGCGGATCGGGCCTTGATCGGGCCGCAGAACTGCGCGGTCAGGCGGATCAGTTGCGGGGGCAGCGCGATGCGCGCGCGATCCCGATGTGGCGCGGCAAGCCGATGATTATGGGTGATGTTCTGGTGCGTCTGCCCCTTGATCACCCTGCGATGGTCGATGCGGCGGCAGACATGATCCTGTTGGGTCGCGACAATGGCGCGTTAATGTTCGCAGCAGATTTTTCGGCGTGGACGCCGAACAATCTGGATGCCGAGACACTGAACACCTTCCTCGACCCGTCTGAGCAGCACCATCCAGCCGTTCCGGACGCCGCTTTTGCGGAGCTTCGCGCGATCATGACCCGCCTGTCGCCCCGTGATGCCGAACTTGCCGCGACAGCCAAGGCGGTGATGGATTGGCACAGGTCGCATCGGTTCTGCGCGCGGTGCGGGGCCGAGAGTGCGATGGCCATGGGTGGCTGGCAGCGCAATTGCGCGGCCTGTGGCGGACATCATTTTCCGCGCACCGATCCGGTTGTCATCATGTTGATCACCTACGGCAATGCCGTGCTGGTCGGGCGCTCGCCGGGATGGCCCGAGGGGATGTATTCCTTGCTGGCGGGCTTTGTGGAACCGGGCGAAACCATTGAGGCGGCAGTGCGCCGCGAGGTCTTTGAAGAAGCAGGCGTGCGTGTGGGCGCTGTATCCTATTTGGCAAGCCAGCCTTGGCCCTTTCCGGCTTCGTTGATGTTCGGCTGCGCCGGTGAGGCGCTGAACAAGGACCTGACGATTGACCCTGATGAAATCGAAGATGCGATATGGGTAACGCGCGAGGAGATGGCCGAGGCCTTTGCAGGCAACCACCCCAAGCTTTTGCCTGCGCGCAAGGGGGCGATTGCGCATTTCCTGCTTCAGGCATGGCTCTCGGACCGGCTGGATTAGAAAGAGGCGAAGGAAACCCCGATGAAGTTGAGCACGCGCGAGGATATCGAGGCGCCCATCTCTTATGTCTACGGGCGCGTCAGCGACTTTGCCGGTTTTGAACGCCGCGCCTTGCGTCAGGGAATCCAAGTAAAGCGACGGTCGGACACGGCGCCCGAGGTCGGCACGATCTGGGACATCGCATTCGATTTTCGCGGACGGGCCCGCAAGGTACAAGCGGAACTGACGACGCTTGAGGTGGATCAGGCGATCGTGGTCGAAAGCCAGTCGGACGGGCTGATCGCCTATACAGAGATTGAACTGATTGCGCTGTCTGCCACGCGGACCCGTCTGATTGCGTCGTTTGACTTGAAGGCCAAGACATTGACGGCGCGTCTTTTGCTGCAATCGCTTAAGTTGGCAAAAACCAAGCTGACCAAGCGGTTCAAGGCCCGCGTGCTTGATTATGCCGAAACTGTCGAGGATGATTTCCGACGCGGGCAGTGATCTGCCTGTTGCGCTACGTCCCGCTAGCAACCTTTTCGTGCCGTCTTGCCGCGGCGGGGTAGACCCCCATCACCAGCAGATGGTCGGTGAAATAGCCAAGCTCTTCCATCGCAAGTTTGACGTTGGCGTCGTCTGGATGCCCTTCGATTTCGGCGTAGAACTGTGTCGCCGTAAACTCGCCGCCAACCATATAGCTTTCCAGCTTGGTCATGTTGACGCCATTCGTGGCAAAACCACCCATCGCCTTGTAAAGTGCGGCGGGAATGTTGCGCACGCGGAACACAAAGCTGGTCATCATCCCCGAGGGGCCGCGACGGGTATAGTCGGTTTGGCGTGCCATGATCAAAAACCGCGTCGTGTTGCGCGCATGATCCTCGATATGGCGGGCCAGAACCTTGAGTCCATAGATCTCGGCCGCAAGCTCCGAAGCTAGGGCTGCAACGCTGGGGTCATCACCAGTCGCAACCTCGCGCGCTGCGCGGGCGTTGTCTGTGCTGGTGCGTGGTGTAATCCCGTTCGCGCGCAGGAATTCCCCGCACTGTGGCAGGATCACAGGATGGCCGTGGGCCTCTTTGATATCGCCAAGCGATGCGTCTTGCTTACCAAGAAGATTGATATGCACGCGCACAAATGTCTCATCCACGATGTGCAGACCGCTTTCCGGCAAGAGCGAGTGGACGTCTGCAACGCGGCCATAAGTCGAATTCTCGACCGCGATCATGCCAAGCTCAGCCGCACCGCTGCGAACCGCGTCGATTGCAGCTTCAAAAGTGGTGCAAGGCAGGGGGTCATAGTCCGGCCGCGCGGTCACGCAGGCTTCGTGCCCATAGGCGCCCAATTCACCCTGAAATGCGATTTTCTGAGACATTCGTGTGTTCTCTGTGCTGTTTCCCCCAAAAAGAGGCATTCGGTCGCGTCTCTATACCTTGCAACCTAGTGTGGGAAGCGGATAGATACCCACGAAACTTTCTACTGAATGGAACGCGACATGTTCGACACAATGACAACGACCAAAATTATCGGCGGTCTATGCAGCACTTTCCTCGTTTTCTTGCTGGGGGCGTGGTTGGCCGAAGAAATCTATCACAGCGGCGGGCACTACGGAGAGCAAGCCTATGTGATCGAGGTCGAAGGCGCTGAAGGCGAAGAAGTTGAAGTTGTCGAAGAGGTGCCGTTCTCGGTGGTCTATGCCTCTGCAAGTGCCGAAGATGGTGAGGCATTGTGGCGCGGGTGCCGGTCTTGCCACGCGCTTGAATCCGGCCAACACGGCACAGGCCCTGCGCTTTACGGCGTCGTGAACCGTCCGGTCCATTTTTATGATGATTTCAACTACTCTGGCGCACTTGCCGAAGCGACCGATGTCTGGACCCCAGAGGAACTCAACGCGTTCCTTGAAAACCCACGTGGTTACGCACCAGGCACAGCGATGAGCTATAACGGAATGCGGGCTGTCGAAGACCGTGCGAACCTGATTGCCTATCTCGCAACCATCGGCGGCTAATTACAGCACTGCAGAAAAAGAGAAGGTCGTCCGCTTGGGCGGCCTTTTTTGTTGGAATATTACAGTTTTCTCACCGTGCGTTCACAGAAACTCAACTTGAAACTTTGCCAAACTCTCCATTTACTTCATGTAGTCATGAAACCACGCCTAAAACTCGGAGACACTGATGCAGAAGCCACCCCGTTCAAGTGCCCAAACCAAGGTTCAAACTGCCCATAAGCACCAGCTGCGAAAATGGGCCTTGGGGTCTGTGATTGGCGTGGCCGCACTTTGGGCAGGCAGCGAGGCATTTGCGGATGCACATGAGACAATCACGGTCAGCCACGGGTACACCAACTTTGGCCAACTGAAGTACGGACCTGACACGGTACTGGACTATGTGAACCCCGATGCACCCAAGGGCGGTGAGTTCTCGCAATCTGCACAGGGGACCTTTGACAGCTTCAACATCTACACACGCAAGGGCGTCCCTGCTGCCTTGGCCACAATCGGCTACGAATCCATCCTGACGTCGACGCTTGATGATCCTTACGGCGCCTACTGCTATCTTTGCGAAACGCTCGAATATCCCGAAAGCCGTGACTGGGTGATCTTCAACCTGCGCGATGATGTGAAGTTCTGGGACGGGACAACGATGACCGCCGAGGACATCAAGTTCTCGTTCGAGTTGCCGTTGGAGCAGGGGATCACCGAGTATCGTTCTGTCTATTCGCAGTTTATCGAGAGCGTCGAAGTGCTCGATACCCACCGCATACGTTTCAACTTTACACCAGAAGCGCCGCGCCGTGATGTGGTGACCTGGGCAGGCGGCACATCGGCATGGTCGCAGGCGTGGTTTGAGGCCAACAACGTGCGTCTGGATGAAACCGCTGATGCGCCATTCATGGGGACAGGGCCTTATCGTCTGGATACGGTCGATATCGGACGGCAGATAGTCTACCGCTATGATCCGAACTGGTGGGCTGCTGATCTGCCGATCAACCAGGGCCGCAATAACTTTGAGACGGTTCGCGTCGAGTATTTCGCCGACGGCAGTGCGGCGTTTGAGGCCTTCAAGTCCGGCATCTACACTTTCCGCGATGAAAACAGCTCTTTGCAGTGGGCAACTGGCTATGACTTTCCGGCGCGCGAGCAAGGCTGGGTGAATGTGGAAGAGCTGCCAGATGGAAACATCGGTACGGGTCAGGGCTTTGTGTTCAATCTCAATCAGGAGAAGTTTCAGGATCAGCGCGTGCGTGAAGCGATTACCTTGATGGTGAATTTCGAATGGATGAATGAAACACTGTTTTATGGTCTTTATGAACGTCCTGAATCGTTCTGGGACAATTCAGACCTCAAGGCCGTGGGCGCGCCATCGCCGGAGGAAATCGCGATCCTCCAGCCGCTGGTCGATGAAGGTCTGCTTGATGCGGCCATCCTGACTGATGAAGCGGTTATTCCACCCGCTTCTAGCACCACGGACCGTCCGCTTGACCGTCGCGCGCTGCGGGCAGCCTCGGCGTTGCTTGATGAGGCGGGCTGGATCACCGGTGATGATGGTTTGCGCCGCAAAGATGGTGAGCTGCTTGAGGTCACGTTCCTTGAACGCTCGCCCCAGTTTGACCGCGTGATCAACCCGATTGTGGAGAACCTCAAACGCCTTGGTGTGGATGCCAAGCTTGAGCGTGTCGACACCTCGCAATTCATTGAACGCCGTCGCGCAGGCACATTCGATATCGTCAACGCCTCACTGGGGCAGGGGTATGAACCCGGTCAGCAACTGGCGCAGTTCTTTGGTTCTGCTGCGGCAGAAGACAGTTCGCGCAACCCGATGCGCCTGAAACTGCCGGCAGCGGACCGTTTGATTGCGGAGATTGTCGCGGCGGAGACATTGGAGGAACTGACAATCCGCACCCGCGCTCTCGATCGCGTGTTGCGCGCTGAACGGTTCTGGATCCCGCAGTGGCAAAAGGGTGTGCACACCGTTGCCTATTATGACATGTACCGTTTCAAAGAGGTGCCGCCACTTGGTTTGGCGCCGCTTGACAACTGGTGGTATGATGCAGAGGCAGGGGCCACGCTGCGCGCCGCCGGTGCGTTCCAGTAAGGTACTGACGTGGGAGCATATATCCTCAGGCGTTTGCTGCTCGTGATTCCGACCCTTCTGGGGATCATGATCATCAACTTTTCGCTGACGCAATTCGTCCCGGGCGGCCCGATCGAACAGATTTTGGCCGAACTCGAGGGCGGCGGTGATGTCTTTGAAGGCATTTCCGGCGGCGGGAGCGAATTGCTTGATAGCGGTGACAGCGATTATATCGGCGGGCGCGGTCTGCCTGCGGATTTCATCGCCCAACTCGAGCGTGAGTTTGGCTTTGATAAGCCGCCGCTTGAACGCTTCCTGAATATGATGTGGAACTACATGCGGTTCGATTTCGGCGAGAGCTATTTCCGGTCCATCAGTGTGCTTGATCTGGTGCTGGAAAAAATGCCCGTGTCGATCACCTTGGGGCTTTGGTCGACGCTGATTGCCTATATGATCTCGATCCCGCTGGGCATCAAAAAGGCGGTCAAAGATGGCACGCCGTTTGACACATGGACATCCGGCGCCATCATCGTGGGTTACGCGATCCCGGGGTTCTTGTTCGCGATCCTGCTGATCGTTTTGTTCGCAGGCGGCTCTTATTTCCGCATCTTCCCGTTGCGCGGCCTGACCTCGGCCAACTTCGAAGAGCTGTCGTTGATCGGCAAGATACTGGACTATTTCTGGCACATCACGTTGCCTGTGTTGGCCTCGACGATCTCGGCCTTTGCGACGCTGACCTTGCTGACAAAGAACAGCTTTCTTGATGAGATCAAAAAGCAATATGTGATCACTGCCCGCGCCAAGGGCCTGTCCGAAAGCAAGGTTCTTTACGGCCATGTCTTCCGCAACGCGATGCTGATCGTGATCTCGGGTTTTCCGGCGCTGTTTATCGGGGTGTTCTTTGGCGGGTCGCTGATTATCGAAACGCTCTTCTCGCTCGACGGTTTGGGGCGTTTGGGGTTTGAGGCGGCGGTAGCGCGCGATTACCCCGTTGTATTTGGTACGCTCTTTGCCTTCTCGCTGATTGGTCTGGTTGTGGGGATCTTGACGGATTTGACCTATGTGCTGATCGACCCGCGCATTGATTTCGAGGCGCGGAACTGATGGCAAGACGTCCCTTTCTATCCCCGCTGAACCAGCGCCGTGTGCGAAATTTCCGCCGCAACAGACGGGCGACGTGGTCGCTGATCATCTTTGGTATTCTCTTCGGACTGTCGCTTTTTGCCGAATTCATCGCCAACGACAAACCCATCGCCGTGAGCTATCGCGGCGAAATCCGCATGCCGATCTTCAGTTTCTATTCCGAGCAGGACTTTGGCGGTGATTTCCCGACCGAGGCCGGATACGGGGAGGTTGAGGTCGATTGCCTGATCGTCACGGGCGGCCTGCAAGAGTGTTTTGATGATCCCGAGACGCTTATTGCCGCTGTCGATGCAGGCGAAACGCTGGATGGTGACTTTCAGGCAGGGTGGATGCTCTGGCCCATCATTCCCTATTCTTACAACACTATCGTTGATGTGGGCGGCGTCGCGCCCGCCCCGCCCAGTGCCGATAACTGGCTGGGCACCGATGATACCAAGCGCGACGTGCTGGCGCGGGTGATTTACGGGTTCCGATTATCGGTGACCTTTGCTCTGACGGTGACGGTGGCCGCATCCATCATCGGGATCATGGCAGGGGCCGTGCAGGGGTATTTCGGCGGCTGGACCGATCTGATCTTTCAGCGGTTTATCGAGATATGGACGGGTATGCCCTCGCTTTACGTGATCATCATTGTCTTTGCGATATTGGGGCGCAGTTACTGGCTCCTTGTGTTTCTCACAGTGCTGTTCGGCTGGCCCGCCCTTGTGGGTGTCGTCAGGGCCGAATTCCTGCGTGCGCGCAATCTTGAATACGTCCGTGCGGCCCGCGCGCTGGGCGTGCGCGATCGCACGATCATGTTCCGTCACATGCTGCCCAATGCGATGGTGGCGACGGTGACCATGCTGCCGTTCCTTGTTACTGGCGCGATCGGTGGTCTGGCATCGCTCGATTTCCTGGGCTTCGGCCTGCCATCTTCGGCCCCGTCGCTGGGCGAGATGACATTGCAAGCCAAACAGAACCTGCAAGCGCCATGGCTCGGGTTTACCGCCTTTTTTACCTTTGCGATCATGCTGTCGCTTTTGGTCTTCATCTTCGAGGGCGTGCGCGATGCCTTTGATCCGCGCAAGACCTTTGTGGCGGATGGCAGCGTGGTGAAGGACGACACGCTTTTTGAGACCGAACCCTCAAAGGCCCGTGCATCATGAGTATCCCGATCCTTGATGTGAAAGACCTGCGTGTTGCTTTCCGGCAGGAAGGCACGCCAACCCATGCGGTCAAAGGCGTGTCCTTTCAGGTGCAAAAGGGCGAAACCGTCGCGATTGTCGGCGAAAGCGGGTCTGGAAAATCCGTAACCGCGCTGTCCACCGTCCAATTGCTTGGCGACAGTGCTGTGATGGCAGGGTCGATCAAGTACGCAGGCGAAGAAATGGTTGGCGCGGATGAGCGCGCTTTGCGCCGTGTGCGCGGCAATGACATCAGCTTTATCTTCCAAGAGCCGATGACCTCGCTCAATCCGCTACATACGCTTGAAAAGCAGTTGGCCGAAAGCATTGAGCTGCATCAGGGCTTGCGTGGTCCAGCGGTGCGTGTGCGGATCATCGAATTGCTCGAGCGTGTCGGGATCCGCGATGCTGAAAGCCGCCTCGGGTCCTATCCGCATCAACTTTCGGGCGGGCAGCGTCAAAGGGTGATGATCGCGATGGCGCTGGCGAACGGGCCAGAGCTCTTGATTGCGGATGAGCCGACGACTGCGCTGGACGTGACCATTCAGGCGCA
>CAYZKE010000017.1:1331-4725 GCA_964478505.1 uncultured Loktanella sp. | reverse complement strand
CGCCAGATGCGGCCTTTGCGCAGTGACATGCAGATTGTGTTTCAAGACCCATATGGCTCGCTCAGCCCGCGGATGACGGTGGCTGAAATTATCGCCGAAGGTCTTGGCGTGCACGGGGTGGAACCTGGACGTGACCGCCGCGATATGGTTGGGGAGATCATGGCCGAAGTGGGCCTCGATCCGGCCCTGATGGATCGCTATCCGCATGAGTTTTCAGGTGGCCAGCGTCAGCGGATCGCGATTGCGCGGGCGATGATCCTGCGGCCCAAATTGCTGATCCTGGACGAGCCGACCTCGGCGCTGGATATGACAGTACAGGTGCAGATCGTGCATTTGCTGCGCGCATTGCAGCAGAAATACGCGCTGGCCTATCTGTTTATCAGTCACGACCTGAAGGTTGTGCGCGCGCTGTCCCATAAGGTGATGGTGATGAAACAGGGCGATGTCGTCGAGGCAGGCGATGCCGATGCGATCTTTGACGCGCCGCAGACCGAATATACGCGCGCGCTGATGGCAGCGGCTTTCGAAGGCAAGGTTGCCTGAGAAAAGTGATACCGTCGTGACTGGCGACCGCGTGGGATAGCAGAACTGTCGCTTCCTGCGCGGACGGGGACGCTTGATCCCCCCGCCGCCATTCTCAATTAGCCAACAGCCGCGTCCAGCTTTGCTGCGCAAATGAAATCGTTCTCTGACAAACGACCCAGTTCATGCGACGTGAATGTGACGTGGCAATAGCCCCATCCAAAAGCAATATCTGCATGATGCCCTTCGTTGTCACTGATGAAGGCGGCGAGGTTGGCCATATAGACCGCCTTTGCAAATGCTTTGAAGGTGAATTTCCGAGACAGTCTCTCCGCTTTTTCGTCCATGTGCCAGGCGGGATCAAGCTTGGCTTTGAGTGCTGCAATCTGTGCATCGCTCAGTGGTGGCACCCAGCCCTCGCAGGCCGCGCAGCTCTTTGTCGTTAAATCATTCACTGACATTTGTCTTTTCCGGATATGTCGGCGCATGCAGACCGAGGGATCGGGCGTTTGCAATATCGGCCAGCAGGTCGCGCTGACATGTCTCAAGCAGTTGGTCGACGCTCTCCAGCACAAAGTAGATCGGTTGGTTAATGTCGATCCTGTAAGGCGTACGTAAAATGTCGATCACGTCAAATGGCTTACGCACGACCGATGGTTCATGGATTGCGTGGCCCAGCTCACTTGGTGATGATGCAAGGCCTGATCCCAGCGCTTTGATCGTTTCGCCCTCTTTGATCAATCCAAACTCGACGGTAAACCAGTAAAGCCGGATCAACCACGCATAATCGGCCTTATCGCACACGAGGCCCGTTTTGCCGATAAACTCCGAAAACCTGGCAAACCGCGCGTCAGTCAGCAACGGCGTATGCCCATAGATTTCGTGGAAAATATCAGGCTCTTCAATATAGTCGAAACTTTCGCGATCACGGATAAAAGATGCCGCAGGGAATGTGCATTCGGACAGCATTTTGAAAAACCGAGAAAAGCCGATCAGGGCGGGAACAGGTTCTACTTTCCAGCCCGTCAAATCAGTCAGAACCTGCGAAACCTCGACACATTGCGGTACGCGGTCTGTGGGCAGGTTAAGTTTCTTTTGGCCCTCAAGAAACGCCCGCGCGGCAAGAGCATTCACACTCGGTTGCTGCTGTGCGACCAGATCACGCCATACGGCATTCTCGGCATCTGAATATGCGATAAACCCGTTTTCATCAGGTTGCTTAGCGACATATTTGGTATCTTTCGGCATCTTTGACCTCACGCATTGCTTGAGGCATGATGCTGTGAGAATGCAGAATAAAGTTACCTAAGAGTATTGATCCGCGCCAATATAGGACAAATAATTTCGAAAAATATATGGATTGGGGCAAATCATGCTTGATACGTTTGAGCGGCTTATTCTGTTAGTCCTGCAGCGCAATGGACGCGCGAGTACGCATGAGTTGTCAGAGGCAGTGGGCCTTTCTCCATCGCCTTGCTGGCGACGCATGAAGCGATTGGAGGAGGACGGCTATATTTTGCGGTACGCAGCGATTCTGAACAGTAAAAAACTCGGGTTGTATGCATTTGCACATGTCCAAGTTTCGCTTGTTGATCACAGCGAAGCCACGATCAGGACATTCGAGGCCTTTATCGAACGTGACCAACACGTGTTGGAGTGTGCGTCTATAACCGATGACTTTGACTTCATTCTCAAGATAGCAGCGAAAGATCCGGAAGCGCTGGAGCAATTCATCATGCAACAAATTCTCCGCCTTGGTGTGGTTCGTACAACCACGACCAACTTTATTCTCCGTCAAATGAAAGTGTCCGGCGGGCTTCCCATTGACGTCTAGGCGGTGTTTTTGAAATCACCCAACCCGGCACTGGTTCGCGCCAACGTCAATCTGGTGTGTAAGGGACGAACAGCGGCGCTGTGACCGTGTCCTACCCTTCGGATCCGATCATAAAGCACGTGGTTCCGCGCGCCTGCAACCTGCGACAGGCCAGATCGGCCCCTTCACGGGTAAGCCCCATAAAGTTCGCGTCAAAGCCGCCGGACCGCTGCACCACGCGCCGGAGCGAGCCGTCAAGCGCGCTCATTTCGTTGAGTGCAACCCGCAGCAGGACCCGTTCGGCGTCATGACGTGTGTTATACCGTCCCACATTGACACCCCAATGCCGCCCTCCGGACGTCGAGATGCGTGTCACAACCTCTGGTCCTGTGTCTGTGATGGCAGTTTGGGGTGTCAAAGCGGCAACCTGTGTCGGTGGTGAGGGGCGAGGGACAGGTGTGACCGCGGGAACAGCGTTCGCAATGACTTGCGTGGGTGGTGCTGTTGGGGTTGAGGCACCGAGCGCTTCGGCGAGTGCCGCATTGACCGTATCGGCGATGGCTGCGTTGATCACATCGGTATCAACGGCAGCTACAAGGATTTCTTCGGAAACCGGCGCACTTGTCGGGCGCGCAACGGGGCGGATACTCCGCGTGACCAGACCGCTGACGCGGACGATCTTGCCGGGGTTTGCCTGCCCGCCACCATCCGAGCTTGAAAGCATCGGCGCCGGTGGGTTCGGGCGACGGATCGTCGCACGAGATGGTGCACGGTTAAAGCCCATGTCCATCAGTTCGGTGATCCGCGCATTACGGGCTGATGTGGACGATCCACCAAAGACGGTCGCGATAATACGTTCCTGACCGCGCTGCGCCGAGGCGACAAGGTTAAAGCCGGCGGCACGGGTATAACCCGTTTTAATACCGTCCCCGCCTTCATAGCTATCCAGCCAGCGACGGTTCGTGTGGCGGACGGTGGCCACGCCTGCATCGGCAGAGCGGCGGGAGAAAAGATTATAGTACTGCGGGAAATCATAAATCACGTGACGGCCCAGCACGG
>CAYZKE010000017.1:0-1231 GCA_964478505.1 uncultured Loktanella sp. | reverse complement strand
CGGCTGATGCGGACAGGGGTATCAAGCGTGATCTCGCCGCGCTCGATCGCCTGAAAGGCAACATAAAGCGTCATCATTTTGGTCAGGGATGCGGGATGCAATGGCGTATCGGCATTGCGCGAATGCAAGACTTCACCCGTTCGCGCATCCATCACCATGGCCGCGTAGGGTGCTGCCGTCGCACGGATCGGTGCGACCAGTAAACATAACAGAATTATGCATAGAAATAGCCCGCTGAGGGCCCGCTGTCCCAGACGACTTGTCACGTCGCTTGCCTCTTTTTCTGCCTCAATGACCCCGGATTTTTCCGGTGGTCTTATTGTTATGCAGAAACGCTAGCATAAGTCGCGTTTTCAGAAAATACCCTAAATTCAAAGACTTTTCCGGCGCTTCTCGCCTATATTCGCAACATGTAGTAAGGTGGCGCGATCATGGCGCAAGATAGCTGATTTTCCCGTCTTTCACGGCATGTTATTGATTGTGACAGATGGGGTTTTCATGCCCCACCTGTGCCTTATATATAACGCCAAGCACACAAGGCGGATGGAATGCGCAAAGAGTTTTACATGATGGCTGACAAAAAGGGTGACGACGACGGAAACGTCGGCGTAGCACTTGAGACAAAGCCCAAGACCAAGCGCCCGCCCATGTATAAGGTTCTGATCCTGAACGATGATTTCACGCCGATGGAATTTGTCGTCCATGTCTTGGAACGTTTCTTCGGCCTTTCGCATGCGCAGGCCTTCGAGCTTATGTTGACCGTGCACAAGAAGGGTGTCGCCGTTGTCGGCGTCTTCAGTCACGAGATCGCCGAAACCAAAGTTGCGCAGGTGATGGATTTTGCCCAGCGGCACCAACATCCCCTCCAATGTACGATGGAGAAAGAGTAGCCTCGTCGCTATTCGCACCCCCAGATGTCCCAGTCCCGTCTCAGCACCGCTATCGCAGATGGCATGATTGCGTTGCCTTCGGGCAACATTTCCCTGATGCGCCCATCGGCGACCTATGATGTCTCTGCCTTGCCGCGCGATGATATCCGCATCGTGCACGGATTTTATCCCGATGTCGCTGCGTGGCAGGCGGCAGGCTATGATGTCCGCCAGGATTTGCAGCAGAGCGCTGTCGCCATCGTCGTTGTGCCACGCTCCAAAGCGCTGGCGCGTGCGATGGTTGCCGAGGCCTGCGCCAAGGCCGACTTTGTGATCGTGGATGGGCAAAAGACCGATGGCGT
>CAYZKE010000016.1:9337-17847 GCA_964478505.1 uncultured Loktanella sp. | reverse complement strand
AGGCGGCAGGCGCGGATGAAGTCCACCCGACCCCCGTTTTCGACGCCCGCACCGCCAGTTTCGGCGTGATATCCGACATTGATGACACGCTACTGCGCACTGGTGCCTATTCGTTGCTGCGCAACCTGTGGCCATCCGCGACAGGCAACGTGCACGAACGCGAGGTTTTCGCAGACGCGGTTGCCTTGCTGCGGGATCTGAAAGGGCAGGGGGCTGCGTGTTTTCATGTCAGTTCTTCGCCTTGGAACCTTTATGGTTATCTACAAGCGGTTTTTGTGCGCACGCACCGGCCTGCCTCTGGGGCCATTCTTTCTGCGTGATCTGGGGATATCACAGAGCCAGTTCATCACGGGCACCCATGGTGACCACAAGACCGAAAGGATCGAGACGATCCTTGCCGCCAATCCGCATTTGCAGTTCACACTTGTGGGCGATACCGGCCAGCACGATCCGCATATCTATGCAGATATCGTGGCGCGTCACCCCGACCGCGTGACGCAGGTGATTTTGCGGCGGCCAAGCGCTGCTGCCCTGTCGCGCCGGATCAAGGATGATGTGGCGAAAATAGAAGCGGCGGGCGTTGCTGTGATGCTTGACCACGATTACCGGTCTTTATTGCCCGACATCGCGCCATAAAAAAGGGGCGGCAAAACTGCCGCCCCTTTATTGTTGGTGAATTGGCCCGGATCAGGCGCGCAGTTCATGCACATCGGCACCGGTTTTGCGGGCGATCGTCTCTTCCGCTTGCGCCTTGGCCTTGTGCATTTCTTCCTCAAGCGCATTGCGCGCCTCGGCCATCAGCGCATCGCGGCGGCGGCCCAGAAGTTCGTCTTCCCGGCGTGTCCCCGGCAAGAGCGTGCCTGCAAGCACACCAAACCCCAGCGCGAGCGCGCCGACGGTCAGCGGCTGTTCATAGGCGAAACCTTGTGTTTTGCGCAGCGCTTTGCGTGATTTCCGTTCAATCGCTTCTTGGGCTGATACGGCCGCCTCGCGTGCCTTGACGACGCGCTGGCGCGCTTTGGGCGGCAAATGGTCCAGCCCGCTGTTCAACGCGGCCCTCAGGCGTGATGCCTCGGGGCGCTGTTCCATTTCGCCGGTCATTTCTGCGCGCAGTTCTGCGTCTGCCTGCGCGACGCGCGCGTCAAAGCCTGACATCGCGGTCTTGGGCGGTACGGCTGTCGGGCCTGTGTGCTGCGCCGGTGCCGGCGTGCGCTGCTGGCCGTTGGCCAGAAGGCCAAGACCGATAGCGACAAGCAATCCGCCTGCGGGGTTGCCGCGCAGGGTGCCCCACGCCTTTTGTGCAAGATCAGCGCCGATATCGTTGGCCGCAGATGTAAAGTCCTGCGCCAGTTTTTGCGGCTGCACAGTCTCGGTCAGCGCGTCGAGCGATGACGCTAGCTGTGCGCGGTCCGCTTCGACACGTTCTGAAATTTGTTTGAGATTAGACATTAGATGCCTCCCTAATGGCTGTGATGTCGTCACGGATGCTTTCTGTTGTTTTATCCGGTGTCAGGGCATCAGCGCTCAGGCGTGACTTGCCCGCTAGCGCAAAGCCGATTGCTGCGACGACCAGAATGCCACCGACGATCAACGCGGCAGTGCCGACTGACAGTCCGTTTGCCGCGATATAAGCGACAGCAGCCGATGCAAGGACGTTCAGCGCCACAAGCGCCAGCAGGAACGAGACAGCAATGAACGCGATACCGATACCGGCGCGCGTCAGGATGCGCGACATCTCTGCTTTGGCAAGTTGCACTTCGCCCTGCACGAGCGATGAGAACTGGCGCAACGTGTCCACCAGCAGCGACGGGGCGTCTTGGATGGTGTGTTTAGGCATCAGTGCGCGCCCCCTTGATACCGGTATCTTCGGGCCTGTAGCCGCGCGAGGTGGGGGAGGGCGCGGCCCATGGATTTGCCTGTGCCGAGGCGTGGGGTTGCGGGTCGCGTGCCTTTAGAAAACGTGCGGCGGCGAAGCCCGCGATTGCGGCGCCACCGATGAACAGCATCGGGTTGCGGCGGGCCATATCGGTGGCCTGCGATGCCAGTTCGCGCACATCTGCGTTGCGCAATTGCGATGCGAACCCTTCAATGTGATCGGCGACGTGCCCGATGGCTTCGGCCTGCGGCGATGCGGAGTCCAGTTCGCTCGCGGCAGAGTCTGCTGCGTCCGCGGCCTGCTGCACCTTGCTCGCGGTCGCATGTTTAGCCTTGTCTGCCTGTGCCACGGCCTCTTGTGTGGCGGCGGCCTTTGCTTGGGCGGTCAAATCTTCGGCATTTGCACGTGCTGTGCGTCCTAGCTCGGATGTATCGGACATCTTGTGTCTCCTTTCCGTGTCTATCTTCGCTGAATCAACACGCCACCTGCCAGATCGTTCCCACGTTATATTTGCACGCCTCATGGAACGAAGCGAAGGGCTGGGGGTTAGTTGGGCAACACAGCACCTTACAAGGAATTCTGATTATGGACCTCATTCGTATCATATTTGCCGTGATACTGCCCCCGCTGGGTGTCTTTCTGGAAGTCGGCCTTTCCAAGCAATTCTGGCTAAACATTCTGTTGACCCTGCTGGGTTACATCCCCGGGATCGTGCACGCCGTCTATATCATCGCACGCCGCTGATATGGCCACAGAGCTTCAAAAATTCGAACGCTGGTCTGAGGCGCTGGACAGCAAGTTCAGCCTCTTCGGCCTGCCGATCGGGTGGGATTCCATCCTTGGCCTTGTGCCCGGGGTGGGGGACGCCGCGACAGTGGTGCCTGCCGCGATAATGATCAATGCAGGCTACCGCAATGGCATTCGCAAACGCGCCCTTGGCCGGATGGTCTGGAATACCGGTCTGGATCTGACCTTGGGGTCGATCCCGCTTGTGGGTGATTTGTTCGACGTGGCGTTCAAGAGCCACAAAAAAAATGTGGCTGTGCTGCGCGATGAATTCGCGCGGATGGGGCTGGCGGACACCGTTGCGCGGTCCACCTGACGCACAGCCGACAAAGAGGGCAGGGGTACCCGGTGTCCCCTTGCAATCTGAAACACAACCGACACCGCAGAAAAGAAAGGAGATTGCTATGAACTGGGAACAGGTCAAAGGAAACTGGACACAAATGAAGGGTGAGTTGCGCGAGAAATACGGCGAACTGACCGATGACGAAGTTGAGCAGGCAGAAGGCCAGCGCGAGCAGCTTGTCGGCCTGATCAGTGAAAAATACGGCAAGGCGAAATTCGAGGTCCAGAAGGAACTTGATGAATGGGTCAGCAAACGCTGATCCTGCCTGTCGGACTGATGAAGGCCGCCGCAGTCGCCAATGGCGCCGCGCAGTCGTTTCATCATATCGACGACGTCTGGTCGTCACTGGGCCCGCTGTTGCTGGCGGGCCCATTTTGCATGCGCAAACTAGAGGAAACACCGATGAAAACCACAAACCTTATCGGGCTGAAGCTGCACCATGCCACGGCAAAGGATATCACCGGCAAAATCACCGATGTGTTATTTGATTCATCATTGAAAGAGGCCGGTTTCATCATGGCCGATGTGACAACACCCAGAGGGACCGCGCCGGTTCTGTTTAGCCCGGTGGTTATGTCCCTTGACGACGAGGGCATCATAACCACGGCCCTTCCGGATGATATTCTGGCACGGCATGAGGCCTCGATGAACCGTGCGACGCTGGCTGTGGACCCCTCAGATTTGCCCAGCACACTTGTCGGACCATTCGGCAATACGTTTTCGCTCAGCATGATTGCTGCACTGTTCAACGCCCGCGTTGATGGCGACAAGCCGGACATCCCCGGCGACCATGACGGTGTATGGATGACCGAGTTGCTGGACCACCCGGTGCGCGCGCATGTGGCAGATATCGGTCACGTGGCGGACATGCTGCTGGATGAGGGGTTAACGCACACACAAAACGTCCTGATCAAGACATTTGCAGGTGCGTTCGGGGAAACACCGCCAGAGGCTGTGACGGTCACAAAAACCGCCGACGGTCAGCTGGTGATCACGATCAGTCAGGACGCGGCCCCTTAAAACGAAAAGCCCGCCGTATCGCTACGGCGGGCTATTCGCATGAGTGGTGCGGTTTAGTCGCGACTGCGCAGGGCCATCCCAACAAGTATGCCAAGACCCACCGCGCCAACAACGGCGGTGCCTGGATTTTCGCGCACGAATTTGGTACCGCTTGCGGTGAGTTTACCCAGCTCTTCGCCTGCTTGTTCGGTGGCAAGCTCTGCCTGGAACGCGGCCTGCTCAAAAGTGTCCTGTGCAGCTTCGACGCCTTTTTCGACCGTCTTGGTTGCGCGTTCCTTGATTGCAGATGCTTTCTTGCCCGATCCGTTTTCACGGCCTTTTTCGATTGTTGCTGTCGATGTCATTTCAAATCTCCTTTTGTCTATGGCCAAATCCCCCGACGCCATGGTCGGGGGCTTTGATCTGAATTTTAGCTGTCGTCTTCTTCAGGGCTTTCGATGTCGACCGTTGGAACTTCCAACGTGATCTCTTCGGAGCCTGTTTCGATGTCGCCGACTTCAGCGTTGAATTCGGGCATGTTGCCCTCTTCAACGGTCACATCCACATCGGGCAAACTTGCCTCTTCGGTCTGGTCGATATCAACCATGTAGATGCCAAATCCAATGGCAACTGCGGCTACGACGACTGCGAGAACTGATGCGATTTTCATACTCTCTCTCCTTCATTGAGGTTACAGAGAGACAACAAACGGCCCGCACTTCCGTTCCAAGTTTTCTTTCAAAAGACTTGCGTTTACAAAAGCGGCCGCTGCGGAACGGTGGTGTCTTCGATCATTGCGATTGCGGCCAACTTATCAATATCCGCGATGCTCAAGACACCATCGGACCACTGTGCCAACTGGCGATCGCGCAGTTTCGCGAGTGTTTTGTTGGTGTGTACAAGCGACAGCCCCAACGCATCTGCAAGATCCTGCTGCCGGAACGGTAAAGGCATCTGGCGTTTCGAGACCATATTCAACTGCTGTCCGCGCAGATAAACCTTGGCAAGCGCCCAAGCCACCGATTGAAGGGCGTCGCGCTGGCCGACCGTTGCCAGTGCATCGCCCAGGAAATGTTCCTCAATCGCGGCCAGCCACGTGACAGAGAACGCCCGTTCAGGATTGTCCTTGAAGAAATTCCAGATCGCCGAGCGGTTAAAGACGCAGAGCGTCATCTTGGTCGTGGCTTCGACCGAATGGCCCATTTCGCCCATGACCCCGGCCTGCAACCCGATAAAATCACCTGGAAGAATGAAATTCACGACCTGACGTTCGCCGTTTTCGAGATATTTATATCGTAGTCCCATTCCGTGCAGCGCGGTGAACAACTGCGGGCTATTCGAGCCCTGCATCAGGATCGGCGCACCGGCGTCGACCACAAGTTCACCAACTTTGAACCGTTGCATCGCATTCACTTCTTCTTGCGACATCGGCAAAAATTGGTCTCGCGACCGCAGGGGACAATGTTTGCATTTCGTAGCCAATTTTTTTTCCTTATTCTATGTCATAGATTAATGCAGCTTCTTGCGTGGCCATGTAGAATGACGTGATCATGGGGGTAAATGTGACCGAGAACTTCATCATTATCGAACCTGACCCGATTGTGGCGATGGACGTCGAGGGGTTGCTGACCGCTCAATTTCCGCGTGCGTGTATTACCGCAGGTGCGTCCTTGGTTGACATTGGCCCTGCAATTCATAGCTGCGGCCCCGAAACCACGTTAGTTGTGAAGGGTTCAATCGTCGCATATGACGATGACCTCAGGCGTGTTGTGCGCGAAGCCGCCGTTCGTATGGCACGGATCGTCGTAATCGGCGGCCCCTTTGAATTTGATTTTGCCGTGACATTTATCGAGCTACCTTTTACCTCTGACATGATGCTTGCTGTGATGACGCAGGACACGCCTGAATCTGATCTTGGTGCGCCGCCCGCGTCGTAGCGGCTATTGCGCCAACTGCGCAGGTCGCTGCTGTTCCAGGCAAGTTTTCGTTGGATCAGCATATATCTTCTCCCACCGTTTCGCCACGATCTTGGGATTTAACGCATAGATCAGCAAATCGTTTCATCGTCAAAGATGGAACCGAAACTGCATTTGGACGTTTGGTTTCTGAAATCTGCGCAACATGACTGCGCGATAAAGAAACCAAAGGAGTTCACCATGTTGTATTATGCACTCGCATTTCTACTGGTTGCCATCGTCGCAGCCGTATTCGGATTTGGAGGTATTGCCTCTGCCTCGGCGGGCATTGCGCAAATTCTGTTCTTTATCTTCCTTGTTCTGTTCATCGTGACGCTGATTGCGCGCGCTGTCCGCAGTTAACCAACAAAAGGAGTTTGATATGACCCAGTCATTGAATGTTGTTACAGAAGCCCGCACAGTCGCATCCGGCGTGCGCGAACCTGATACGGTCGCTGGCGGCTTGGCCGATGTGTTGGCAGATACCTACATGCTGACCTACAAAACACACGCGTACCACTGGAACGTGGAAGGGCCGCTTTTCTATGCGATCCACAACCTGACCGAAGGACAGTACGAGGACATGTTCGCCGCCACTGACGAACTGGCCGAGCGCATCCGTGCCGTGGGCCAGATGGCGCCGATGTCGATGGGCGATATCCGCGACAGGTCTGTCGTCGAAGACAGCCCCGAAAAGATTTCAGCCGGTGACATGTGCAAGGCCTTGGCCACCGACCATGAACGCATCGCGCACCGCTTGCATGCATTGATCAAGATCTCTGGTGATCACAACGACCCCGTGACCGAGGATCTGGCGACAGCGCGGTCAGCGTTTCACGAACAGGCCGCGTGGATGCTCAAAGCACTCGTCGCGGAATAAGTCAAAAAGCCCCCGCCGGAACTGGCGGGGGTTTTTTCCTTTAGGTCGCCGCCCTGACGATCAACCATCCGACAATCGCGTAAGGCAACATGCCGATGATGGTCAGCAGGCCATCACGCGTCAGAATACCCAAGGCAAGCAAGGCCACGCCGACGCCAATGATGGACGATGTAAACGGCACAAATTCCAGCAACGGCATGATCATACCCGACACAAGGCACAACATTTGCGGGACGAAAACCAACGGGCGACGTGCAAATATGCGCATACGGGTTTGCGTCCGGGCGTCGATCCAGCGGGCGATAGGATAGAGTTTGCGAAACCCGTCGCGCACAAGGTGGCCTTGCACCTCACGGCGCAAAACCCAACGCGGAAACCACAGGTGTTGGCGTTGCAGCAACATCTGCCCCGCGATGAGAAAGATCAGGATGCCCATCGTCGTGGAAAAAAAAGGAATACCGCTCAGCGGTGTGGCGACGGCAAGGGCAGGCAACAACAGGATTGGCGCAAAGCTTGCATCGCCGATTGTGCGCAGCACCTCGCGCAAAGAAATCCGATCTGCTGCGGCAAGATCAATCACCTGATTGATGATTTCGGTCAAACCCCGCAAGTCCGGAGGTGCATCAGGCATGTGATCCGCCCGATGCAACTGTTTATCCATCATTTCAGGCTTTCAATGTCGCTGTTGACGCAAAGAACATGGCCTGACTGACGGCCGACTGCACCTGTGCCTCTTGGAAGGGCTTGGAAATCAGGAACGCAGGCTCGGGGCGGTCGCCTGTCAAAAGCCGTTCCGGGAAGGCCGTGATAAAGATCACGGGCACATCGTTGGTTTTCAACAGGTCATTGACCGCATCAATTCCCGAAGAATTATCGGCCAGCTGTATATCGGCAAGGATCAGATCCGCCGGTTCATTCTTGCCCAGCTCCACCGCTTCGGCGTGGGTCCGGGCGACGCCTGTCACCGTATGGCCAAGCGACGTCACGATATCGGTAATATCTGCGGCGATGATCGGTTCGTCCTCGATAATCATCACGCGGCCTTGCACGCTGGCGGACAGTTCACTGTTGGCCGCCTTGATCAGGCGGCGGACCTCGTCTGCGTCGACATCCATGATGGTCGCGACGTCCTTGATATTGAATTCCTCGATCGTGCGCAGCAACAAGGCCTCGCGCGAATTGGCGGTCAGTTTCGATAACAGCCCGTGGGCGCGCGCGCGCGGGTCGCTTCCTTCATCCTGAAACATCTGGCCCGACGACGACCAGATCGCATGAAAGCAACGGAACAAATTCACCTTCATGGCATTGTCATTTTCAAAATCGCTGCGGTCCTTGAGGATGGCCTCAAGTGTTGCAACAGTGTATTTGTCACCACGCGATTGCGAACCTGTCAGTGCACGTGCGTAGCGCCGTAAATAAGGCAACTCAGCCGCGATCAGATCGGAAAAATTTTGCTCCGGTGCCGTGTCGTTCATTTTTTTGACCTTTTTTGTATTAATGTGGGAACCAACGCGGAAGTTATCAGTTCGTTCCCGGCAGGTGGCAATTTTTTAGGTGAGGCAGCAAAACGCAATGGCAAGTAAAGAAGACTCAAAGCAGGACAAGATCGACAAGTATATCGACCAGAATCTGAAGAAGGTTTTCTCGGATTTGGAAAATGACGATATGCCG
>CAYZKE010000016.1:5952-9237 GCA_964478505.1 uncultured Loktanella sp. | reverse complement strand
TGTCAGTCAAACCCGATCACGACGGCCGGCTTCAGATGATGGACTTCAAAGCCGCGTTCGCGCAATTGGCGGACGAGCATCGCGAAGCGCTGATCTTGGTTGGTGCCTCCGGCTTTTCCTATGATGACGCAGCCGAGATGTGCGGTGTCGCCACCGGAACAATGAAAAGCCGTGTGAACCGTGCACGCGCCAAACTGACCGAGATGTTGCAACTGAACGATGATGAGGCCCTTGAATTGACCGATCGCGCCACGATGGCAGTGGTCGGCAGTCCGAATATCCCGTCATGACGCCGGGGCCGTGGTACAAGAAACTGAGCGTTCAGCTGATTGCGCTGCTGACGCTCGCATTGCTGCCGCTCGGAGCCGTTGCAGTTTTTCAAACAAATCGCGTGGCCGCAGAGACGGACGCGAACGCCGGTCTTGCCCTGCTGAGCCTGACCGAGGCTGCTGCGCGCAGGGAACAGATATTGATCGAACGTGCGGTTGGTACCGCACGTTTGTTCCGGTCGATTGCCCCCACTTTTCTAGAGGACCCTCAAAACTGCGCCTCCCAACTTGCACCGTTCATAGAGACAAACCCACAGTACAGCTTTATTGCTGTGATCCCGCAGTCCGGTATCGTTGAATGTTCGTCAGCCGGTGAAACAATGGATTTCAACGGTGTCGAATCCTTCATCGAACTGATGTCCAATCGGGAACCCACAATTGTTGTGGACCGAAGTGGCCGCGCAAGCGGCGAATCCGTATTCGTCATATCCGAACCTCTTGAACTCGATGGCGCGTTTGCGGGTTTTGTGACTGTATCAATTCCCCATCGCAGCTTGCCGACGTACATTGAAGACGACAAACAATACCAGGGCTTGGTTGAATTGATAACATTCAACAGAGCCGGCACTGTTTTGACGGCGCGGGGTGGATTGGACGCTACAACACCGGAATTGCCTTCCGGACTGGAACTCGCCGGTCTGTTTTCGACACAATCGCAGACGTTTCGCGCGGACAACAGGCGCGGCCTCGAGCGGCGATACAGTGTCGTGCCCATTCAAGGCAGCCCCGCGTCGGCTCTGGCAATCTGGGAAATAGAAAACGCATTGAGCCTGCCGGCCAAAATTTCACCGGCCGTTTTTCCGTTGTTGATGTGGTTTGCCAGTATGGGCGTCGCGATGTTGGCAATGAATACGCTGGTGATCCGCCACCTGACCCGTATGCGGCGCAAGATGGATGCATTTGCTGATGACCGCAACACGCATCGGTCTTATACACCCAATGCGCTTTTCCCAATCGAGATTGAAATGCTGGAAGAGAACTTTGCCCGTATGAGCGAAGAGATCTTGCGCGACGAAGCTGCCATGGAAAACGCTGTGCGCGAAAAGGGGGTCTTGGTCAAAGAGATCCATCACCGGGTCAAAAATAACCTTCAGCTCATTTCATCCATCATAAATATGCAAATTCGCAATGCAGACGCGGATGAGACGAAAACCGTCTTGCGGCGCATCCAAGATCGCGTTCTCAGCTTGGCGACAATCCACCGCGATCTTTATCAGTCGCAAGATGGCGGGCGCGTGAACGCAGGCAATCTTGTGACCGAGATCGTTGAAAAATCCACCGAGCTTGTCACAGGCGAGGGGCGCGATCTGAACCTTCAGATGCAGGTTGATCCGGTGTTGCTCTACCCTGACCAAGCAGTACCTTTGTCGCTTGTCGTATCCGAGGCTGCGACGAATGCGTTAAAGCATGTCGGCGCCCAGTCCGCCCAAGGCGGCACATTCAACGTCCGTTTGACGCAGGAAGGCACGACCTGCACGCTGGTCATGACAAATTCTGTTGGTGTGAAACGAAGCGGGGACAGCACCGGCCTGGGCAGCAAGCTGATGAAAGCCTTTGCCATGCAGTTGGGTGGGACAATCGATATCGACGACACGGATGACCGGTATTCCTTGACCCTTCAATTCAATGCTGACGACTTTCAACCGGAGGCACGTGACTATTGACCGAAACTGACGCACGCGATTTCGAAGTCCTTGTCACCGCGCAAGAGGCGTACCCACGGCTGGAATCCGCCTTTATGGCGGCCGAAAGGGAAGTGGTCGCAGGCTTTCGTATCTTCGATCCCTGGACCAAACTCCGCTCTGACGCGGCGCGCGCTATTGGTGACACATGGTTTGATTTGATCGTCCACACGCTAAACCGCGGTGTTGAGTTAAGCATCATCCTGACTGATTTCGACCCTGTCGTGCGGATGCAGGAACACCGCTACGCATGGCAATGCCTGCGCGGGTTGATTGCTGCGGCGGAGGCGTCAAGCCATCCTGAGAACCTGAAAGCGCGGGTTGCGATGCATCCCGCACGTGTCGGTCTTTTGCCGCGCACATTGCTGTGGCCGCGATCTTTCAAAGAGGTTGGTGCGCAACTGCGCAAGGTCGAGGCGGACGTGGGTGCCTATCTGAAGGGCACCCCCTATCTGCCCGCGCTTGCCGTACGCCGCGGCGATACCCTGCAGCCCCGCAAATTTCCGCCACCGCCGCTGGTGCCTGTGACCCACCACCAGAAACTGGCGGTTTTTGACGCCGAAACGCTTTATATCGGTGGTCTGGATGTGAACGACCGCCGCTATGATACCCCCCGCCACAACCGCGCGTCGGATGATACGTGGCACGACGTGCAAGTCGTCGTCACCGGAGAGGTCGCGACAGAAGCACGCCAGCATTTGCTGGATATGGAAGACGTTTTTTCCGGCGGGACCCCGCGTCACACCACTGCGCTTTTGCGGACGATGTCGGCGAAACGCAAAATGGCCCTGCCTTACATGTCGCCGGTTCCGGTGGTGTCCGAACTTGAAGATGCCCATCTGGACGCGATCCGCAAGGCCGAGGAACTCATCTATTTCGAGACCCAGTTTTTCCGCGATGAAGCCATCGCACAGGCGCTGGCCATGCGTGCAAAACAGCAGCACGGGCTGACACTTGTCATGATGCTGCCCGCAGCACCCGAGGATATCGCCTTTGGCGATGATTGGGGCCCTGATGCGGCCTTCGGCGAACATATGCAGGTCAAATGCGTTGATCTTGTCAACAACGGCTTTGGGGACAGGGTGTTTATCGGTTCGCCCGCACAGCAGTGTTCTTCATCATCAAAGGGCAGGGACGCACATTTCGGCGCACCCCTGGTTTATCTGCATGCCAAAGTGTCGATCTTTGACGACACCCTCGGCATCGTGTCATCGGCCAATCTGAACGGACGCAGCATGCGTTGGGACACCGAAGCTGGTGTGGCGACACAGACA
>CAYZKE010000016.1:0-5852 GCA_964478505.1 uncultured Loktanella sp. | reverse complement strand
AGCGACACAAACACCAAAAGCGGATTGACCGACAGGCTTTTGCCGACCAGCGTGGGTGTGACGAACTGTGCCTCGATGGCGTTCATGGCGATGTAGATTGCGGGGGGCAGGAAACTGGCCGCGCCGTCAAAGACAACAATGCCGGTGACGGTGAGCATCGCAATCAGGGCAGCAGGCCCGAGGTAGAGAACGAAGTTCAAAAGACACGCCAGAAGCCCCCATACAATGGGTGACGGCATCCCGATCCAGTACATAATTGCAGCGACGACAGCGCCAAAGCTGAAATTGATCGCTGAAATTGTCAAAACATAGCGTGATACCTGTGATGCCGCGCGGCGCAGGTCGCGCTGCCCGATTGGCGCGGTTGTAGCACTCAGCCAGTCATAGACGGCGTTTCGCGCCAGCAGGAAAAAATATAGCGTACCGGTAAAGATCAAAAACTGCGCAGCAAATTGGGGGGCGTAAAACAAGGCATCCGTGAGCGTCGGCATTGTCATGCCTTCGGCTGATTCCTCGTTCGCCCCGGCCGAGGGTTCGATGGCCGCGGCGACATCATCGGAAATTTCTTCAAGACCCCGCAACAGCCGTCGAACTTCTTCTACAGTTTCGCGCAACTCGGCCTGAATGACCGGTCCCTGACTGATGGCTTGCGTGACATAGGGCTCAAGCAGCAGCACGATGAAAAAGATTGATGCAAGGGCCAAAAGCATTGACAAAAACGCCGCCACGGCGTCAGGCACACGCAATCTTTCCCAAAGCTCTGACAGCGGGGTCAGGACGATCCCAAGCAAAATGGCCGCCAACAGCGGCGCGAATAGCGCTTTAGCCTGATAGAGCACGATGAACACGGCAATGATCGTCAATATCGCCAGACACAGTGTGTTGATTGTGGATCGCATCTCTCTGATCTCCCTCGGACACAAACCTTTGAGCAGGGTATTCGTTCCCCGCAGATGGAACTTTCCGGCGGTCGCGGCGTTGGGTAGTCAACAGACATAAAAAGGAGACGACAATGTCAGCTTCCAACACCAATATTGAAAAGCAGAAAAAGCGCCACCGCGGCGCGCTTGTCGGTATCGTATTCGCCCTGTTCTGGGCCGCAGTTCTTTTTGCGGGCTTCCTGATCTGGACCGCATATCAGGGGGATAATCCCACGGCGGAAAGTCCGGCCGCCTACGTTACAGAATAAGAGAGGGGCGCGCTTTTTTTGATATTTGGATCCATAAAAATAAGGCGTCCCGGAGTGTCGGGACGCCTTATCTCTTATTCGCTATACGCTTGCTGCCGCGCTGCGTGGCCCTGCGATCAGCCAGATGATGAAACCAATCACCGGCAGCACCAGCACCAGAAGCGTCCAAAGCACTTTGCTTCCTGTTGCTGCGCCCGATCCAAATATCGAGATGATCGCCCAGATGTTGAGCGCCAGAACGATAAGTCCGCCTAAACCAGCATATTCCATTTGTCTTTCCTCCGATTGTTTCGGTGTTTTCACCTACACAACCACCCCGATCCCGATTGGTTCCATTATTCTTTGTCGGGTAACTCGTGCCGGACCTGTCCGAACGACAACAAGGCAAAGATTGCGGTGCCGCCAAGGATATTGCCTGCCAGTACGGGCAGGAAAAAGTTCCACATGGCCGCTTGAAAGGGTAGGGTGCCTTGCACCATCAAAAACGCCATCTCGACGCTGCCGGCCACGATGTGCGTGAAATCACCCGCCGCGATAAGCCATGTAAAAATCATGATCAGGAACAGCTCAAACCCTTCTGACTTGGGCAGCATCCAGACGATCGCCGCAATGATAACGCCCGCCGGAATGGCGCGGTGGAATGCCTCGCCGGGGGCAAAACCGGTCGCGTGTTCGGACAGTTCGGTAATTGCGGGCACCAGTTCAGCCGGGATGAAGGACCCATAGGCGAAAGCGGCGGCTGCAATAAATGCGCCGATGACATTGGCGACCAAGACAATAGCCCAAAGCACACCGACTTGCTGGAACATGGCAGGCGAGGGGTCCCGCATCACGGGCAACACGGTCGTGATCGTGTTTTCGGTAAACAACTGCATGCTGCCAAGGATCACGACAATAAACCCCAGACTATACCCCAGGTTTTCCAGCAAATAGCGCCAAGGCGTATCGGGCAGATATGTCCGAAAGATTGCCTCGCCCAGCACGGACAGGGAAATCATCATGCCCGCAGCGATGCCCGACCAGAACAAGGATACCTTTGGCCGTTCAAGTTCTTCTATCCCTTCATGGCGAATAACCTCGAAGATGTCCTTAGAAGACAGTTTTTCGGCGTCGTCTACAACAGGGTCATGTCCCATATTGATCGTCCTTTTTGTTATCCGAACCATAACCCTTGCGGAACGCTTTTGGTTCCATCAGCGTTTATCACATGCATCATCAATAGCATCAAAGGCATCAAAAATGGGAAAACGGGCATATCTGTTCAAGCTGCTGCAGGATATCCGGGCAAGCTATTGGTTTTTGCCATCTCTGCTGGTGATGGTGGGCCTACTGCTTGCAAGTGTCATGGTTTGGGTGGATGGCAACCCTTCTGTTATGCCTATTCACGTGCCGCGCGCGTTGCTGGATACGCAGGCCGACGGAGCAAGATCCATGCTATCGGTCATTGCCCAATCCATCATCGGTGTCACCGGTGTGATGTTTTCGATGACGCTTGTGGCAGTGTCCTTTGCCTCTGGTAACTTCGGGCCGCGATTGATCGGCAACTTCATGCGCGACCGTGGCAACCAGTGGAGCCTTGGCATACTGATCGCAACCTTTGTCTACGCGCTGGTTGTGTTGCGCACCGTTCAGGATGATATCGAAGGCGGTGCTGGGCAATTTGTGCCGCATTATTCGCTGCTGCTTGCGCTTGGCCTGACATTGCTTTGCGTGTTCACCCTGATCTATTTCATCCACCATGTGCCAGAGACAATCAACGTCTCGCGCATCTCGGCCAGCATTGGCGCGGCGTTGGAGCGCCATGTGCGCGGATTGATTGATGATCAGGACGAGAAAGACCGTTATGTATCGCCGCCCGACCGCGCGCCCGATATGACCCTTACCGCTGGCACGTCGGGCTACATCCAGACCGTGAATTTTTCACAACTCGAAAATCTGGCGGACAACCGCGATTTTCGTGTGAACCTCACAACATCAATTGGTGCATTTGTCACCGAAAAAACTCCAATTTTTGAAGTATGGGCCGGATCGAAAGACAACGACATCAACGCGGACGCGATCCTTGAGTGTTATGCGATCGGGGCAAGCCGGACAGAGAACCAAAATCCGACGTTTCTGGCCGAACAGCTTGTTGAAATGATCGCGCGCGCGCTGTCACCAGGTGTGAACGACCCTTACACCGCTAAGGATTGTCTGAACCGGCTAGCTGCCGCATTGACGGTTGCAGGCACCTACAAAGGCGGCATCAAAGACCGGTCATTGCCGCGTATTACATTCAAGGCGCTGACATTTTCCCGGCTGTTCGCCGCAAGTTTTCCCTTGTGCCGGCAGTACATCAAACCTGACGCACTGGTGCTAGAACACGCCCTGACACTGCTGAACAATCTGGCCGAGGTGGTACGTGACGAAGACCGTCAGGTCATCAAGGACGAGATTACGATGCTGGTGTCTGACACCTAAGGAACCAACCAAGGCTGTTTCACGTTTAGCTTTCGATCACGGAAAAGGAGCGTCAGACATGGGCCATCAATCGGGTGATAAAGTGGAATGGGATTGGGGTGACGGAACGGCGAAGGGCAAAGTCGACAAGACGCATCAGTCTTCGATCACCTGTACGATCAAAGGATCTGAAGTGACCCGCAATGGATCAAGCGATGATCCTGCGCTTGAGATTAGCCAAGACGACGGGACGAAAGTACTGAAGCTGTCCTCAGAGGTGCGCAAAGCGTGAGTGTCGAGGCGCTTGTCTATTATCCCGATACGCAGCCGGGCTATGGCCGCCGCCGCTGTGGTCGGGGATTCAGCTATCTTGATTTGGACGGCACTCTTTTGCGTGATGGCGAAATCCGCGGGCGGCTCAAGTCTTTGGCCGTGCCCCCCGCGTATACTGACGTGTGGTACTGTCCCGATCCGCTCGGCCATTTGCAGGCGACAGGTCGCGATGCAAAGGAGCGCAAGCAATACGTCTATCATCCGGCGTGGACCGCGACCCAAGCGCGTGCAAAGTTTGACGGCCTTGCGGAATTTGGCGCCTGCCTGCCACGCCTGCGCCGCAGGTTGCAGCGCGATCTGGCCGCAGAACCGGGCACACGCGACTATGCGCTTGCCGCAGCGGTGACACTGATAGATCGCACGGCCATGCGTCTGGGTAGTCCGCAATATGCGGCGGATAACGGCAGTTACGGCGCGCTGACCCTGCGCGAAAAACACCTTGATGTCGTGGGGAGTGAAATCAAACTGCGCTACGATGCCAAAGGTGGCCAGAAAGTGCATCAGCAGATGAAAGATCCCAAACTGGCAAGTATTCTGGAAGATATGACAGACCTGCCTGGTCGTACCGTGCTAACGTGGGTGGACGACGCAGGGGTGGCCCAAACACTGACGTCGGGCGCATTGAACACCTATATCGCTGACGCAGCCGCGCTTGAGGGTGCGACGGCCAAGTCGTTCCGTACATGGATCGGCAGTTGTGCCGCGTTCGCGGTCGCCTGCGACGGGCCCGCAAAGATCGCGCAATTGGCCGCTGCCGCGGCGCAGGTTTTGCAAAACACACCGACGATCGCGCGCAACAGCTACATTCACCCTGCCATCATTGATCTGGCAGGGCGGCCTGTGCCCGATTTCCAGCCTGTCACAACCAGCGGTTTGCGCGTGACCGAACAGCAGTTGCTCGGGTTTTTGAAAGATGTCTGAACCTTTTGCCGCCAGCGGCGTTGGCACGTGACCCTTTGAAAGGACAAACTGTGGCTGACAAACGTGATCTGACCACCGGACCAACGTGGCAAAAACTCGTTCAACTGGCGGGGCCAATGGTTTTTGGCATCATCGCCGTTATCTCTGTCTCGTTGATTGACACTTACTATGTCGGGCAATTGGGCACTCAGGAACTGACCGCCTTGTCCTTTACCTTTCCGGTGACGCTTACGGTTTCAAGCCTTGCAATAGGGCTTGGGGCAGGGGCCTCTTCTGTGGTGTCGCGCGCAGTCGGGGCAGGCGCGCGCGATGATGCCAAACGGCTGGCGACAGACAGCCTTGTGCTGGCACTGATTTTGGTCGCCGCTGTGGCTATCATCGGCTTTTTCCTGATCAATCCGCTGTTCACCCTGCTGGGGGCGACCGGCGAAACGCTGGTGCTGATCGGGCGCTACATGCGCATCTGGTTCCTAGCGATCCCGCTGCTTGTGGTGCCGATTGTCGCCAATTCCATTGTCCGCGCGGTCGGTGATACATTCTGGCCAAGTGTTGTGATGGTCAGCTCTGCTGTGACGAATATCGCGATCACACCTGTTTTTATCTTCGGGCTCGGGCCTGTGCCCGCATTCGGGATCGAGGGGGCCGCGATTGGCACGCTCATCGCGTGGCTGGTCACGATGTTCGGTGCCTTCGCCCTTGTCGCGCTGCGCGAAAAGATGCTGGACCTGACGTGGCCCGCATTTTCCGTTCTGGCAAATTCATGGAAGCGTGTGCTTGCCGTTGGCCTGCCCGCATCGCTGGGTAACGCGGTCAATCCTATCGGGATCGCGGTTGTGACGTCGTTCATTGCGGCGTTCGGTGACGTTGTCGTTGCAGGTTTTGGTGTCGCCACGCGGATTGAATCGCTGGCGGTGATCCCCATGCTTGCCCTGTCGTCGGCCATCGGCCCGTTTGCGGGCCAGAACTGGGG
>CAYZKE010000015.1:14028-17952 GCA_964478505.1 uncultured Loktanella sp. | reverse complement strand
CCGATCCCGAAGCCATGATCGCCGATCTGCATGCGACCAAGGCGCGCGGCTATGCTTTTGACGGCGAAGAACGCAACATCGGCATGCGGTGCATCGCGGCCCCCGTCTATAATGTCTTTGGCGAGGCGGTGGCGGGAATTTCAGTCTCGGGTCCGACGTCACGGATCACCGATGACCGGATCGCGGCCTTGGCCGAAGATGTCATGGAAGCCGCAGCGCGCCTGACCCGTGCGATTGGCGGAAACAACCGGCCGGCAAGCTAGCGTTTGCTGGATCGGATGGCGCTGTCGCGATAATTCGGATCGTCGCTGAACGGGTGGTCGTGATCTGGCATGGTAGGTTCAGGTGCAGCATGGGGTTGTGACTGTGTCAGCTTTGCCCAGAGCTTGCGTGCAAGAAACTGGGCAATGACCACAAGCACCATAAACGCGCCGAAAGCGGTCAGGATCGACCCTGCGCTGACGTCGATGCAGGCATCACCTGCGCCAAAGGCGATGGCATAAAGGATACTGACTGTTTCAGTGCAGGTGGTGAGCATACAATCCCCGTTAGCTGAATACGGCCAGACTAATCCGCGTGGATCAAAACAGCAAACATTGCCGGTCTGCGCGTTTTCTTGTCAGCGCCTGCAATTCTGCATGACTTTTCCAAGACGGCTTCTTACGGTTCGCGGTGACGCACCAGAACGGAGCCAACCATGCATTTTGGCCTGACCGATGAACAACAGATGATCGTGGATACCGTGCGGTCTTTTGTGGAACGCGAAATCTATCCCCATGAAGATGCGGTCGAACGGAGTGGCGAGGTTCCAAAAGAAATCGCCGATGAGATCAAACGCAAGACGATTGAACTGGGGTTTTATGCCTGCAACTTTCCGCAAGAGGTTGGTGGCGCAGGCTTGAGCCACGTTGAGTTTGCGCTGGTCGAGCGGGAATTGGGGCGCGGGTCTATGGCGCTGAACCACTTCTTCGGGCGCCCGCAGAATATCCTGATGGCCTGTCAGGGAGATCAGGTTGAGCGGTATCTGCGGCCTGCGGTGCGCGGCGAACGGATGGATGCGCTGGCGATGACGGAGCCTGATGCAGGATCGGACGTGCGGGGGATGAAATGTTCTGCGGTACGCGATGGCGGCGATTGGGTGCTCAACGGGTCCAAGCATTTCATCTCGGGTGCGGATCACGCGGATTTCTTTATCGTCTTTGTCGCAACCGGCGTTGATGACACGCCCCGTGGGCCCAAGAAACGTATTACCACATTTCTGGTTGACCGCGGGACGCCGGGTTTTGAGGTGCGGGATGGTTACCAATCGGTCAGCCACCGTGGATATAAGAACTGTATTCTGGATTTTGATAATTGCCGCCTGCCCGATGCGCAGGTTCTGGGTGAGGTTGATGGCGGTTTTGCGGTGATGAATGAGTGGCTCTACGCCACACGGATTACCGTGGCCACCATGTCGGTTGGGCGTGCGCGGCGGTGTTTTGATTATGCCCTGAATTACGCCGCAGAGCGCAAACAATTCGGCCAGCCCATCGGCAAGTTCCAGGGCGTCAGTTTCCAGATCGCCGATATGATCACCGAGATCGACGCCGCAGATATGCTGACGCTGTCTGCCGCGTGGCGTCTGGATCAAGGGCTGCCTGCAAACCGTGAAATTGCCTCGGCCAAGGTCTATGCCACCGAAATGCTGGCCCGTGTCACCGACGCGACCCTGCAAATCTATGGCGGCATGGGATTGATGAGCGATTTCCCGATTGAACGGTTCTGGCGTGACGCGCGGGTTGAGCGGATCTGGGACGGCACATCGGAAATCCAGCGCCACATTATCAGCCGCGAATTGCTGCGTCCTCTGGGGGCCTGATGGACAGGCTAACGCGGCTTTTTAACCCCCGCTCTATCGCCGTGATCGGTGGCGGGGCATGGGGTGCTGAAGTGATCCGCCAGTGCCAGAAGATCGGTTTTGCCGGAGACATCTGGGTGGTGCATCCCACCAAAGACGACGTGGCAGGCCTTTTACCATTTCGCGAAATTGCGGACCTGCCCGCTCCACCTGATGCGGTGTTTATTGGTGTCAACAGACACGCGACCGTCGCGGCAGTAGAAGCACTTGCCGCGATTGGTACGGGTGGCGCCATTTGTTTTGCCTCGGGTTTTAGCGAGGCGGCACATGAGGTCGCGGACGGGCATGACCTGCAACAGGCGCTTCTGGTGGCGGCAGGAAATATGCCCGTGATCGGCCCCAACTGCTATGGGTTCCTGAATTATCTCGATGGTGTTACCCTTTGGCCCGATCAGCATGGTGGCGTGCGCGTGGACAGTGGGGTGGCCTTGATCGCGCAATCCTCGAATGTGGCGATCAATCTAACCATGCAGACCCGCGGTTTGCCGATTGCCTATGTCGCGACCGTGGGCAATCAGGCGCAAACCGGCCTGTCCGAGATTGGCAGGACGTTGCTGGCGAACCCCAAAGTCACAGCGCTGGGGCTCTATCTGGAGGGCATAGATGATCTGGCGGGTTTTGTGGAACTGGCCGCGGCAGCACGGCGTTTGGGCAAACCGATTGTTGCCCTGAAAACCGGCAAATCTGAACAAGCGCAAAGGGCCGCGATTTCGCACACCGCCTCGCTTGCGGGCAGCGACGCGGGTGCTGATGGGCTTTTTGATCGTCTGGGAATCGGGCGGGTGTCGTCACTGTCGGCCTTTCTCGAGACACTCAAGCTTTTGCATGTTGTGGGGCCCTTGGGCGAAGCCACGGTCGCCTCGATGTCGTGCTCAGGTGGTGAGGCCAGCCTGATGGCTGATATGGCGCATGGGCGGTCGATCTCGTTTCCGCCGCTTTCAGAGGCGCAAACCGTTGATCTGCGAAACACTCTTGGGCCAATCGTGGCGTTAGCCAATCCGCTCGACTACCATACCTTTATCTGGGGCAACGAAGACGCGATGGCCGCCACATTTTCCGCCATGATGTCACCGGACATGGCGCTGGGCGTCGTGATCCTTGATTTCCCGCGCCCTGACCGCTGCACAGCCCCTGCGTGGGGCTTGGCGCTGAATGCCGTAGAACGCGCGCAGGCGCAGACAGGCCGCCCTATTGCGGTGCTGAGTTCGCTGGTCGAAAATCTGCCCGAAGATGTTGCCTTTCATCTTGTGGCGCGGGGCATCCTGCCGCTTTGCGGCATGGCTGAGGCGGTTGAAGCGATCGCGGTCGCGGCGCGTGTCGGAAAACCGAAAGGGGCAGGGCTGTTTGTGCCGGCTGTGGTGCGGCCTGCAAAGACCCTGAGTGAAGCAGAAGCCAAGCAAGTTTTGCAGGGGTATGGCCTACCGGTCCCGCGGTCTGCATATATTTCTGATATCAATGATCTTGCGGATGCGGGGCGGACGGTTGGTTTTCCTGTCGTTCTGAAAGGTACCGGTGTCGCCCATAAGACCGAAGCGGGTGCTGTTGTCGTCGGAATCGCTGATCAGGCGGCTTTGCTGCGTGCCGCCAAGACAATGCCGACGGAGACCTTTCTGGTCGAACAGATGATCACCGATGTGATCGTCGAGCTTCTTGTTGGTGTCGTGCTTGATCCGGCGCATGGCTATGTGCTGACACTTGCGGCAGGCGGGACCTGGGCGGAAATTCTGGAGGACAGTACGTGCCTGATCCTGCCTGTTGATCCCAGTGACATTAAACAGGCGCTTGGTGAATTGCGGATCGCACCTGTCCTTAACGGCTATCGCCGTGCGCCTGCGGTCAATACCCAAGCGATCATTGACGCGGTGCTGGCGGTGCAGTCCTATGTCATCGCAAACACGCCCATCGAGGTGGAAATCAACCCGCTGATGTGTGGCCCAAAAGGGGCCGTTGCGGCGGATGCGTTGATCACAACAGGAGAACGCCATGACTGACGGCCCCATCAAGACCACCCGCGACGGGCATATCCT
>CAYZKE010000015.1:0-13928 GCA_964478505.1 uncultured Loktanella sp. | reverse complement strand
AGGAGAACGCCATGACTGACGGCCCCATCAAGACCACCCGCGACGGGCATATCCTTGAGGTGACACTGGACCGCCCCAAGGCGAATGCGATTGATCTGGCGACCAGCCGGATCATGGGTGAGGTCTTTGCCGATTTCCGCGATGATCCTGACCTGCGCGTGGCGATTGTGACTGGTGCGGGTGAGAAATTCTTTTGCCCGGGCTGGGATCTGAAGGCGGCCGCTGAGGGTGATGCTGTCGATGGCGACTATGGCAAGGGCGGCTTTGGCGGGCTGCAGGAATTGCCGCGTATGAATAAACCGGTCATCATGGCGATCAACGGGATTTGCTGCGGTGGCGGGCTGGAACTTGCGCTGTCGGGGGACATTCTGTTGGCGGCTGAACATGCCACTTTCGCTCTGCCTGAAATTCGCTCCGGGACTGTCGCTGATGCAGCGTCCTGCAAGTTGCCCAAACGGATACCCTATCACATCGCGATGGAAATGCTTTTGACAGGGCGCTGGATCGACGCCGAGGAGGCCGCCCGCTGGGGGCTGATCAACCGCGTGGTTCCTGCGGATCAGTTGATGAGTGAGGCGCGCAAGATGGCCGCGCTTATCGCGTCGGGTCCGCCGCTTGTTTATGCGGCGCTCAAGGAAGTGGTGCGTGAGGCGGAAGATATGAAATTCCAGGACGCAATGAATCGGATCACCAAGAGCCAGTTTGCTGCGGTAGAGACTCTCTACACCTCGGAGGATCAGCGGGAAGGCGCGCGCGCATTCGCCGAAAAGCGTGATCCGGTTTGGAGGGGGCGGTAGAATACTATTATAAAACAGATACTTAATTTTTCTCTGACAAAAATGATCAGGATATATTGCATATCCTGATCATTTTTGTCAGTTTCCGCGCATCAACTCCAACCTTCGCAAGGATGAAGATAATGCGCACACCATTGAGAAACTCACTCTTCCTGACGGCCGCCCTGACAATTTCGGCGACTTCCGTCTTTGCCCAAAGCGACGCAGGCGAAGTGAACCTCTATTCCTCACGTCACTATGACACTGACGAGCGGCTCTATTCAGACTTCACCGAGCTGACAGGCATCACGGTGAACCGGATTGAAGCAAACGCCGATGAATTGATCGCCCGGATGCAGGCAGAGGGTGCGAACTCGCCTGCTGATATCCTGATGACCGTTGACACCTCGCGTCTTGCGCGTGCCAAAGAGGCCGGTCTGTTGCAAACGATTGATAGCGATATCCTCGAGGCCCGCATTCCCGATTACCTGCAGGACGCCGACAACCAGTGGTTTGGCTTCAGCCAGCGTGCGCGCATCATCTTCTATGACAAAAACCGCGTCGCAAACCCACCGCAGGACTATGTCTCGCTGGCTGATCCTGCATATGAAGGGATGGTCTGTCACCGGTCTTCGACCAATGTCTATTCCCAGACACTGCTGTCGGCGGTGATTGAAAACTACGGTGAAGAGGCCGCGACGGAGTGGGCGCAGGGTTTCGTCAACAACTTCGCGCGTGACCCACAGGGTGGCGATACCGACCAACTGCGTGGTCTGGTGTCAGGTGAATGCGACATTGCCATCTCGAACACCTACTACTTTGCCCGCGCCCTGCGCACTGACGTTGATGGCCTGGACGCCGACGCGCTTGCAAATATCGGCTGGGTCTTCCCTGCACAGAACGCAGAGGGCGCACATATGAACCTGTCAGGTGCAGGTGTTGCTGTGAACGCGCCGAACCGCGACAACGCGATCAAGTTCCTCGAGTATTTGGCCTCTGATCGTGCGCAGCAGTACTTCAGCGCAGGCAACGACGAGTATCCTGCGGTACCAGGTGTTGGGCTGTCACCTTCCGTTGCAGCGATGGGTCTTTTCCGTCCTGACGCGGTTGATCTGAGCGCAGTTGCGGAAAACCTGCCTGCGGCACAGCAGATCTTTAATCAGGTCGGTTGGGAATAAATAGTATCACTCAAGGCTTAAAGGGCGCCTCGCAAGAGGCGCCTTTTTTGTGTTTGGTGTAATGCGCTCCGTCACTTGACTTGCAATATGCAGGCTTGCTTTTCTGCGGGCAACAGGAGCCGCGCAGATGCCAATCGACAACAACGATCCCGCCCATGTTTATGTTCAACAGGCCAATCGCAAAGAGGCACAGAACCGTCGGAACGGTGATTTGCGGCGCGCCCGTGCCAAGACACAAAGCCCATGGTGGTTTGTGTTTTCGGCGAGTTTGCTGGGTTTTGCGACCGTCATGTACGCGCTGGAAAGTAATCGTGCGATCACTGGCATATTCGGCCTATTGACCGCAGTACATGTGTTCTTGGCCTATCAGCAGTGGAAGCGGCGTGCAGAACACTAGGGTTCAGGCGCGACCCGTGCCGATCTTGCGACACAGCAGGATCACAGGGATCAACCCGATTGCCGCAATGACAAGGCTGGGCACAGCAGCACCCTCAAGCCGTTCATCTGACGCCAGTCGATAGGCCTGCACCGCAAGTGTGTCGTAGTTGAATGGCCGCATGATCAGGGTTGCGGGCAATTCCTTCATCACATCGACAAAGACGATCAAGCCTGCGGTCAAAAGGCTGGTGCGCAACAGGGGCATATGGACCCGTCTGACCAGACCGGGAATGTCCTGGCCCAAGGTCCGTGCGGCTGCATCCATGTTGGGTGCGACCGAGGCGATCCCGCCTTCATAGGCGCCAATAGCTGCTGCGAGGAACCGGATCAGATAGGCCGAAATCAACAGCCAGATCGAGCCTGTAAACAAAAGGCCTGTCGAGATGTCAAAGGTGGCGCGCATCCAGCTATCAAGCGCGTTGTCAAATGCCGCAAACGGCACCAGGAGCCCCACCGCGATAACCCCGCCCGGCACAGCATAGCCGATCCGTGCAAGATAGAGGGACGTGCCGGTCAGGCGGCTTGTGCTCACACGGTGCAGGGTACCGAGGATCAGGGCCGCAAGCACCGTAAGGACCGCAGCGATGCCAGCAAGGGTGAGCGAATTACGGATAAAGCCCAGATAGCGTGGACTGAGCAGGTCTTGCTGCGACCCCACCGCCATAATGCTGAGTGCGATGACAGGCAGGACCACGCCAAGCAGAACAGGTGTGAGACAAAATAGAAACGCACCAAGCTTTTGACCCTTGCTGAGGGTCAAGCGCTGTAAGGGGGCGTTGCGCCTTCCACTGGTGTATTTTGCGTTACCACGGCTCGTGCGTTCCAGCATCACAAGCAGCAGCGCAAAGCTCAACAGACCTAACGCCAGTTGCGCTGCTGCGGCGCGATCCGCCAGAGAAAACCAACTGGTGTAAATGCCCACTGCGAAGGTTTGCACACCAAAATAGGCCACTGTGCCGAAATCCGCGATTGTCTCCATTGCGACCAGCATCACGCCCGAGGCAATCGCTGGTCGTGCCATGGGCAGAGACACATGCATGAACGCCGAAAAAGGTGAGCGGCCCAGAACCCGCGCGGCCAGAAATGTGCTCGATCCTTGCGCCGCAAATGCAGCCCGCGCCAGGAGATAGACATAAGGATACAGCACCAGCGTCAGCATCATCGCGGCGCCACCCAGCGAGCGGATTTCAGGGAACCAATAGTCCCGAGGTCCCCATCCTGTCATATCGCGGAGCAGGGTTTGCACGATCCCTGGATGGTCGAGCACATGCGTATAACCGTAGGCCAGCACATAGGCCGGAAAGGCAAGCGGCAGCGCCAGCGCGATTTCCATCCAGCGGCGTCCGGGGAAATCGGTCATCGTGACAAGCCAAGCGGCACCTGCGCCGATAAATGCGGCCCCCGCCATGACCAGCGCCACAAGGATCAATGTGGTGATTGTGTAGCGCGCAAGCACCGTCTGCGCCAAATTGCTGAGTGTATCGGAAGATCCGGTCAGTGCTGCCGCCAGAACACCAACATAGGGTACAACACACACAAGTGTCACAAGCACGGCGATTCCCTTGAAAAAGGGCGTCAGGGCGGGCCTGCGGGACGGTTTGTTTGCGCCGGTGTGTTCCATAGCGTGCACCTAAACGAAAGCACGGCACAGGGGCAAGCGATAGGGGCGCGCCATCACTGCGCAATCGTGTTACCTGCGGCTTGTTTCTGTGTCGTTCGGTCGCAGAAATCACATAGTTGTAGGTGGCCAATGGCGGTTCAAAATGATTGTATGTCCCTAACACTGCGATTTACCTAATAGAATGGATCTAACATGCGCATACTTCTGGCCACCGCCCTGATGACCCTGCTTCCTTTCGGGGTGGTCGCGCAGACAGTTTCTGATGAAGACATCAAGGCACTGGCGCTTGAGGCGATCCGCGAAAACCCGCAGATCATCATGGAGGCAATCGCGCTGATCGAAGAGCAGCGCAGCGCAGCGCAGGCGGCCGCACAGGCCGAAATCTTGCTCCGCCAGCGTGCGTTTCTTGAAAACGATCCAAACGCGCCCTCTGTCGGCAATCCCGATGCACAGACCGTTATTGTGGAATTCTTTGACTACAACTGCCCTTATTGCAAACGCGCAGCTGGTGATGTGAAGGCGCTCCTTGCAGCGGATGACGACGTGCGCGTCGTCTACCGTGAATGGCCCATCTTGGGTGAAGGCTCTGTTCTTGCCTCGCGGGCTGCTTTGGCCGCGCGCAATCAGGGCAAATATGCAGAAATGCACTGGGGTTTGATGGAAATGCGTGGGCGCGCGGAAGAGGCGTCTATCTTTGCATTGGCGCGGTCCATTGGTCTGGATGTAGACCAACTGCGCGCGGACATGCAAAGCGATGAAGTCAATAGCCACATTGCCGCGTCCGACCAGCTGGCGCAAAACCTCGGCTTTACCGGCACACCGGCATTTGTGATTGGCGATGCTTTGGTGCCCGGCGCGATCCCGCTGGCAGAGCTTCAGCAATACATCGCAGAAGCCCGCTCTGTAGAATAACCTGATTGCCCCTTGACCTTCCAGTGAGTGGAAGCCCTATGTAAAGCGTCTACCAAAGGTGGCACGCTATGACACAAAGTTCTCTGACACTCCAAATCTCGAAACTGTCCTGCGGATCCTGCGTCGCGCGGGCCGAAAACGCGCTGCGCGCCGTTGATGGCGTGAACGAGGTTGCGGTGAACCTCGCATCGGAAAGCGCTGTGGTCGGGTTCGACGCACCGGCAACCCCTGCCAGTATTACGGAGGCTCTTGCGACCGCAGGATATCCCGCTATTGCCGAGCAGGTGACGCTGGACATCAGTGGCATGACCTGCGGATCATGTGCCGCACGGGTGGAAAAGGCCCTTGCCGCCGCCCCGGCGGTGACTGACGTATCGGTAAACCTGGCGTCTGAGACGGCGCTGGTAAAATTCCTTGCAGGTGCGACGACACCGCAGGCCGTGGCAAAGGCATCAACCGATGCAGGCTACCCCGCGCATGTGCATGATCTTTCCTCACCCAAGGTGGATCACAAAGCCGCCGAGATGGCGGCGTTGCGTCGCCATTTGACGATTGCGGCTGTTCTTACTGCGCCAGTTTTTGTGGTGGAAATGGGGGGGCATTTTATCCCCGGCGTCCATGAATTCGTCCACCGTACCATCGGGATGCAAACCAGTTGGGTGTTGCAGTTTGTGCTCGTAACGCTCGTACTCATCTGGCCGGGTCGGTTCTTTTTTACCCAAGGCCTGCCTGCGCTCTTCAAAGGCGCGCCGGATATGAACGCTTTGGTTGCCATCGGCACAGGTGCGGCATGGGCGTTTTCCACTGTCGCGACATTCTTTCCGGCTGTGCTTCCGGCAGGAACGCGCGCGGTTTATTTTGAGGCGGCAGCGGTCATCATCACGCTCATTTTGCTCGGTCGTTTCCTTGAAGCACGCGCAAAGGGCAAGACTGGTGCGGCGATCCGCAGGCTTGTCGGCCTGCAGCCTAAAACCGCTTACCAGATGCAGAATGGCGCAGCGGTTGAAGTCCCGATAGCCGATATTGTCGTCGGCGATATCCTGCGCGTCCGTCCCGGCGAGCGGATTGCGGTTGATGGTGTCGTGATCGAGGGCAGTTCTTTTGTCGATGAAAGCATGATCACCGGTGAGCCGATCCCCGTTGAAAAGGCGAGCGATGATCGCGTCACGGGCGGTACGGTGAACGGGACAGGTGTCTTTACCTTCCGTGTGACACAGGTGGGCGCAGATACGATGCTGGCGCAGGTCATCCGCATGGTGGAAGATGCACAGGGGGCCAAGCTGCCCATTCAGGACCTTGTGAACCGCGTGACGCTTTGGTTCGTGCCGGTTGTTTTGGTGCTGGCCGTTCTGACAGTAATTGGCTGGCTGATCTTTGGCCCTGATCCTGCACTCAGCTTTGCTTTGGTTGCGGGTGTGTCGGTCCTGATCGTCGCGTGTCCATGTGCGATGGGATTGGCCACACCAACCTCGATCATGGTGGGCACGGGCCGTGCGGCAGAGCTGGGTGTGTTGTTTCGCAAAGGCGACGCGTTGCAGGCCCTGCGTTCCGCGCAAATCGTGGCCTTTGATAAAACCGGTACGCTGACACGCGGGCGGCCAGAGGTAACGTCGGTGTTCCTGAACGCGGGCCTTGATGAGGCCGAAGTCATGGGGCGCGTTGCAAGTGTCGAGGCGTTGTCAGAGCACCCGATTGCCGAAGCTATTGTGCGGATGGCAAAAGACAAAGGATATCCCATTGGCTCCGCATCAGACTTCCGCGCCGAAGCGGGTTTTGGTGTAACGGCACTGGTTGACAGCCAGACCGTCATGGTTGGGGCAGACCGCATGATGCAGCGCGCAGGCATTGCGATTGAGGCCTTCGCTGACCAAGCCGCAAAGATTGCAGCACAGGGCCAAACGCCGTTTTATGCTGCGATTGATGGCGCGTTGGTGGGGCTGATCGGGATTTCGGACCCGATCAAGCCAGAGACACCAGCGGCGATCAAAAAGCTTCAGGACATGGGGCTGAAGGTCGCGCTGATCACCGGCGATAACAAGACGACGGCCAATGCCATTGCCGCAGAGCTCGGGATCGACACGGTCATCGCCGAGGTGCTGCCGGATGGCAAGGTGGCGGCCTTAAGGGATCTGGCCAAAGACGGTGCCAAGATTGCTTTCGTGGGTGACGGGATCAATGATGCGCCCGCGCTGGCGGCGGCGGATGTTGGGATTGCTATTGGCACGGGCACCGATGTGGCGATTGAAAGCGCGGATGTGGTGCTTATGTCCGGTGACATCAACGGTGTGTCCAACGCGTTCGAGATCAGCCGCCACACCATGCGCAACATCCGCGAGAACCTGTTTTGGGCCTTTGCCTATAATTCCGCGCTGATCCCTGTCGCGGCGGGGGGGCTTTATGTCTTTGGCGGACCGCTCTTGTCGCCGATGCTGGCGGCAGGGGCGATGGCGCTATCGAGCGTTTTTGTCCTGTCGAATGCGTTGCGCCTGCGCTGGGTCGCGCCTGTGGCGAAGGCGGCTGTGGCATGAATATCGGGGACGCTGCAACAAAGGCAGGGCTGCCTGCGAAAACGATCCGTTATTATGAGGATATCGGGCTGGTCAAACCGGCGCGCGACGCCAACGGGTACCGCGCGTTTGTGCAAAGTGATATTCACAAGCTGACCTTTCTTGCGCGCGCCCGTGCATTGGGATTTTCGATCGAGGATTGCCGCGACCTTCTTGCGCTTTGGGAAGACAGTTCTCGGGCCAGTTCCGATGTGCGCCGGATTGCGCAGGAACACCTTGCGCGGATTGAGGCGAAGATCGCCGATCTTGAGGACATGCGCGATACGTTGAAAACGCTGGTCCGCGATTGCGCGGGCGATGATCGCCCGGACTGTCCGATACTGAACCGGCTGGGTGATCCCGCATAGAAAACCCCCGCCTGATTGCTCAGCCGGGGGCTCTTGGTCGTAACGTCGGAAGGATGCTTAGAGCATACCTTCGCGCTGGAGCTTCTTGCGCGCCAGCTTACGCTGACGGCGGATCGCTTCTGCTTTCTCACGCGCTTTGCGGATCGAAGGCTTTTCGAAATGTTGCTTGAGCTTCATTTCACGAAAGACGCCCTCACGCTGAAGTTTCTTCTTCAGAGCACGCAACGCCTGATCGACGTTGTTATCACGAACACTAACCTGCATGTGGTTTTCACCACCTCTCTAAGTTAAATTTGCAAAAATTGCAGGAAGTGGGCAGATAGCAAAGGTGGGCTAGTTTGTCTAGTGTGCACGAACAGCAGGAGATCATCATGACAAAGCCCGACGTTGACCCGATCCTGGAGCAACTTCTGGATGCGGCACTGCCCCACGTGGCCTTTGACGGCTGGTCGCCTGAGACATTTGCCGCTGCCACCCGCGACGCGGGGGTTGATCCCGCGGTCGCCAAGGCGCTGTGTCCGCGCGGTGCGGTTGATCTGGCGATTGCCTATCACAAAAGGGGCGATGCCGCGATGATTGCGGCGCTCAAGGCCGCCGATCTGGGCGATATGCGCTTTCGCGATAAGGTGGCCCATGCGATCCGCCTGCGCCTGCAAGTGATCGACGATAAAGAGGCGGTGCGCCGTGGCACCACCCTTTTTGCGCTCCCGCATATGGCGGCGGATGGGGCGAAACTGGTTTGGGGCACGGCGGACGCGATCTGGAACGCGCTGGGTGATACATCGCGCGATGCCAATTGGTACACCAAACGGATGACGCTTGCTGCGGTTTACAGCGCGGTGATTCTCTTCTGGCTGGGTGACGACAGTCTGAACATGCAGGCCACAGATGATTTCATCGACCGCCGTATCGACAACGTGATGCAGTTCGAGAGATTCAAGGTGCAGGCCAAGGCGAACCCCTTGTTCAAACCCTTTGCCGGCACGCTGGAGCGGATGATGAGCGGTATCAAAGCACCCGCGAGCCATAGCGACCCTGATCTGCCGGGCGTCTGGCGTGATCCGCAGTAAGGACAAGAATTCATGAAGGCGATCGAGATTTCCAAGCCCGGCGGGCCTGATGTGCTGATGCTCACCGAGCGGCCCATCCCGGAACCGGCCTATGATCAGGTTGTGATCAAAGTGGCCTACGCGGGCGTGAACCGTCCTGACTCCTTGCAACGTGCGGGCCTCTATAATCCGCCCAAAGGTGCCAGTGATCTGCCCGGTCTGGAAGCAGCGGGCGAGGTGGTGTCCTGCGGTGCAGGTGTTGCCGACTTGCGCCCCGGCGATCAGGTCTGTGCGCTATTGCCCGGGGGCGGTTATGCCGAATATGTGGCGACACCTGCGGCCCATTGCCTGCCCATTCCCGAAGGTCTGAGCCTGAAACAAGCCGCTTGCCTGCCGGAAACCTTCTTTACCGTATGGTCCAACGTATTCATGCGCGGCGGATTGCAGGCGGGGCAGCGGTTTCTGGTGCATGGCGGCAGTTCGGGCATCGGGACAACCGCCATTCAGCTTGCAAAGGCTTTCGGCGCGCGTGTCTTCGCGACGGCTGGATCAGCCGAAAAATGCGCGGCTTGTGTTGCATTGGGGGCAGAGGATGCTTTCAATTACCGCGAGGATGATTTTGTTGAAAAAGTGCAAGCGCTCGGCGGGGTCGATCTGATCCTTGATATGGTCGGGGGCCCTTATATCCAGCGCAATCTGAAAGCGCTCGCCGACGATGGAAAACTCGTGCAGATTGCATTTCTGCAAGGACCAAAGGCCGAACTGAACCTTGTGCAACTGATGACACGTCGCCTGACGATCACGGGATCAACCCTGCGGCCGCAGTCTGATCTGGCAAAGGCGCGGATTGCGGATCAGTTGCGCGCAAACGTCTGGCCGCTGCTTGCAGCAGGCAAAGTGGCCCCAGTGATGGATCAGGAATTTGCGTTGGCCGATGCCGCCGCTGCCCATGCGCGCATGGAAAGCAGCGCGCATATCGGCAAAATTGTTCTGAAGGTCAGCGCTTAAAAGGCGCCATGCCAGCGCGGGCCAATTCGTCGGCCTTTTCGTTTTCGGGGTGGCCCGCGTGGCCTTTGACCCATTCCCATGTGACATCATGGCGCTTGGTCGCCTCATCCAGCCGCCGCCAGAGGTCTTCGTTTTTTACTGGTTTCTTGGCGGCGGTTTTCCATCCACGCGCTTTCCAGCCGTGAATCCATTTTGTGATTCCGTCTTTGACATAAACGCTATCTGTGATGATGGTCAGCGCCGTATCGCGTTCAAGCGTTTCAAGGGCTGTAATCGCGGCCAGCAGTTCCATGCGGTTGTTTGTTGTCTCTGCTTCACCGCCCGAAAGTTCGCGCGTCTTCACAACAGTCTCGCCCTCGCGCGCCACCAACAGTGCACCCCACCCGCCGGGGCCCGGATTGCCCGAGCAGGCACCATCTGTGTAGGCATAAAGTTTTGGCATGATCAGGTCTTTTGTCCGCGCATGATAACGAAGGGATCAAGGGTGCCGGCAAGGCCCGCTTCCGTCCCCTCTTTGGTATAGTTCACCTGATAGCCTGCCGAGGTCAGCAGCGCCATAAGCGCATCGACGGTGACGTAGGTGTAGAGCCTGTTAATCTTATCACGTGCGATACCTGTACCGGTTTTCATGCCAACATGAATGGTTCCGCCCGCTTTGGTTGCCTTGCTGAGAGCATCGAAATGGTGCGGTAGATCATCCGGTGGCGCGTGCAGCAGGCTGAAATTGGCCCAAATGCCATCATAGACTTCATCGCCGTCGATATCGTCGAATTCGCCCAGCCGCGCCGGAAGCCCGAATTTGTTCCGGGCAATCTCGATCATGCCTTGGGATGCGTCCACCGGATCGGGCAAAAGCCCTGCTGCGCGCATATGCGCCGATGCTGTCCCCGGGCCGCAGCCCAAATCAAGCACATGCCCGCCTTGCGGGATCAGGTCGATAAAAGCTTGCAGCGACGCGTCAGGTGTGTCGCTGGACACCATCTGCGCATAGTCAGCCGCCTTGGCATCATAGGTCGCAATGGTGCGTGCGTCCGCCATCAGAAAACGAGTGGCAGGAACGAGATAATCACGATCGCTGTCAGCAATCCGCGGAGATGCATCCACCATGGAGGTGCGAGGCCGAGGCGCCAGAAATGCCAGTCCAGCAAAAGCAGGCCCAGAAAGCCCACGATCAGGTTTACCGCCGCCGTTGTCGGCCCGCCGCCTGTCATAAAGAACGCCCAAAGCGCGGGGATCACTGAGAGGATATAGCTGGCGGTGGCCATCTGCCCTGTGGCTTTCGTCGCAAAGCCCCAAAGGACGCCTGACATAAACGAAAGGATGATCGCGCCGTAGAAAAGCTGGACATAGGGGCCGATAAAACGGCCGCCGAGCGTCATTTGCCCCCACATGGCAAGATCAGGCAGCAACACGGTCGCTGCGCCCCAAAGAAACGGAAGCAGCCCTGCGAGGCCAAGAAGAAGTGCGGAGCGCGGGATCGTGTTCATGGCATCTAAGCAGGTTCGCGCAGCACGCGCGGCACTTTGAATTCGACGTTCTCTTCGGCGGTCACGACCATTTCAACGGTCGTGTCATAGCGGTCTTTGAAGGCGTCGATCACTTCGGTGATCAAGACCTCGGGGGCCGATGCACCCGCCGTGATCCCCATGGATGTGATCCCTTCAAGTGCGCGCCAGTCAATATCGGTCGCCCGCTGCACCAGTTGCGCATAGTTGCAGCCAGCCCGCGCGCCCACTTCGACCAATCGCTTGGAGTTTGAGGAATTCGGCGCGCCGACGACCAGCATCGCATCGCATTTTGGCGCCATCGCTTTGACCGCTTCCTGCCGGTTGGTGGTGGCGTAGCAGATATCTTCCTTGTGCGGTCCGACGATGCCCGGGAAACGGGCGTGAAGGGCCGCGACGATATCTGCGGTGTCATCCACAGAAAGGGTGGTTTGTGTGACAAAGGCCAGACGTGAAGGATCGCGCACCTCAACGGTTGCGACGTCTGCAACGGTCTCGACCAAAAGCACTTCGCCCTCGGGCAGTTGGCCCATTGTGCCGACTGTTTCAGGGTGACCCTTATGGCCGATCATGATCATTTGCAGGCCGTTGTCCGCATGGCGCTGGGCCTCGATATGCACTTTGCTCACAAGCGGGCAGGTCGCGTCAACATAGACCATCTCGCGCTCGGCGGCGGCGGCAGGCACCGCTTTGGGCACGCCATGGGCGGAAAAGATCACGGGGCGGTCATCGGGACATTCGTCCAGCTCTTCCACAAAGACCGCGCCCTTGTCGCGCAGGGCATCAACGACGAATTTGTTATGCACAATCTCGTGGCGCACATAGACGGGTGCGCCCCACTTTTCTAACGCCATCTCGACAATCTTGATGGCGCGGTCAACGCCAGCACAGAAACCGCGCGGGGCGGCGAGATAGAGCTTTAGGGGTGGTTTGGTCATCTTGATCTCCGGTTTCACCACCAGAGGTAAGGGTTTGACGCGGGCAGGTCCAGTATCAGATGCTGCGACGCATTGAGGCGCGGGGTGGACGCGCCCCAATGCGACAGCAGTTTAGTCCTCGTCAGAGCCGTCATCGTCCTGCGTATCAACACGTGGTTCACGTGTTGGACGGCCAACGACATCGCGCAATTCGTCAAGTTCGATGAAGTTGTCGGCCTGACGGCGCAACTCGTCCGCGATCATAGGTGGTTGGCTCCGGATTGTTGAAACAACCGACACACGCACGCCTTTGCGCTGCAGCGCCTCGACCAATGGCCGAAAATCGCCATCGCCCGAAAACAACACGATATGATCGACATGGGGGGCAAGTTCCATGGCATCGACGGTAAGTTCGATATCCATGTTCCCTTTCACTTTCCGGCGGCCCATGCTGTCGGTGTATTCCTTGGCCGGTTTTGTCACCATGGTGAAGCCGTTGTAATTCAGCCAATCCACGAGGGGGCGGATCGGTGAATATTCATCGTTTTCCAACAAGGCGGTGTAGTAAAATGCCCGAAGCATTTTCCCGCGGCGCATGAATTCCTGCCGCAGAAGTTTGTAGTCGATGTCAAAACCGAGCGATTTCGCTGCGGCATACAAGTTTGAACCATCGATGAAGAGCGCCAATCGCTCGTCCCGATAAAACATAAGTAGTCCTTCCAAATGCGAACCTTGCGCTATTGTATTTCCGTGAGTGTTGCTAGGTTAGCGCAAGTATTTCACATAGTTAATATATTGAGCAGGTGAAACAACCGCAAATGACCAACCCAGAATGCCGAATTGCGCTTATTTGCCTTGGTAGCAACGAAGAATCTGCTTGGGGCGGTGCCTTGGCAACTGTACAAAAAGCAATGCTATTGGTGGCCGGTCTTTCAGAAAAACCGGCGCAATCCAGTGCACTCTATGCGACACCCGCCTTTCCAAAGGGGGCTGGACCGGATTTTGTGAACGCTGCAATGGCCATTTTCACGACACTTGCGCCCGCGGATTTGCTCGAACACCTGCACCGGATTGAGGCCGCGGCGGGGCGCGAACGCACCAAGCGATGGGGGCAACGCACGCTTGATCTTGATCTGATTGCTGTCGGGGGCATGGTCTTGCCCGATCATGCCACCTATGCCTATTGGCACGATTTGTCGTTGCAGGATCAGCTTGTCGAAACGCCGTCACAGCTCATCCTGCCGCATCCGCGCATGCAGGACCGTGCTTTTGTGCTGGTTCCCTTGTGCGATGTGGCGCCGGATTGGCGGCATCCTGTGCTGGGGCGTTCAGTCGCGCAAATCTTTGCAGACCTGCCTTCGGCCGCCCGCGCCGAGGTCACGCCTTTGATTGCCCCGAACGCGCCATAGAAAACAACGCACAAACGCCGCGCAGGCCCTTGTCAATCTAAGCGGAAGGTTCTAAGTAGGCAGCTTCCAAAGTCCTTATTACTCGACTGGAGTACGTCCCATGGCCCGCGTCACCGTAGAAGATTGCGTCGATAAAGTTCCAAACCGTTTTGAGCTTGTGATGCTTGCGGCACATCGTGCGCGTGAAATTTCCGCTGGCGC
>CAYZKE010000014.1:0-18016 GCA_964478505.1 uncultured Loktanella sp. | reverse complement strand
ACCGCATCCAGACATGCCTGAATGCGGTTTTCTTCATTGTGACTGGGGATAATGACAGTAAGCAACGATCACCCTTTGACAAGTTGCAGTCCGCCAATTTCGCGGCTAGGCGCTCTCGCGTGTTTTCAACGCCTATCCGAAAACCAACGTGGTGGGCATGACTCAGGCCTCATTCGGACAGAACTTTCCACACCATATCTTGCATATATCGTGCCTGTTCCGGCGTCACACCATCGAGGTTTTGCAAACCACGTGGGTCACGGCCATAAATCACTGCAAAATGCGCCAACGCGATATAGTAGTCCCCCAAGTTGTTCAGGTGAATTGTGTCCGCGAAGAGATCCGAAATATCGGTCAGCCCGGGCGCAGAACCAGCGGCGATGTCATCATAGATCGCAGCCATCAACAATGGACCCGGGATCATACGCATCTCGGGCGAACCTTCGGGGCGGTTTTCGTTGACGTAGGTGCGCATTTCCTCCCAGCGGGCCATTTCCAAATCCAGCCTTTGACGGAAGGGAATGTTACCTTCCGAGTCCTTATGAGGGTTGTCGAAATCGGGGCCGCTCTCGATATCAACCCACGTGGCGTAAAGGATGGTTTCGGCCCCATTCCCACCATTGCCGTTGGTCCATGCATTTTCGAACCAAAGCAGCGCTTGCTCGAGTGAATTATGAAAAGGCATTGTATTCGATAAGGAGGCGCGCTCGGTCAAAACGAGCGTATCATAGTCTGCAATATCATGGCGCGCGTCAGGCGCATCAAAGCCTGGCGCCTCGCGCCAACGTATTTCCATCGGGCTACCGGGGATAGTCGATTTATCCATAACGACAGACGGATTTCCCGCCAACTTCACAAGTGTTGCAAGCGGCGGCAGGACCCCGTCCGTAAGACTATGGCCTGACTGGATAACGCGCTGTGTAAGAGGTCTTTCCTGCGCTTGAGCCATAGCGGCCCACGTAACAACGAGCGCCATAACGATGCTGGTGATGAAAGACGGATTAAATTTGAAAGACATAACACTTCCTACTCTAAAACGAACCCATTTGCGACGCAGCTGATCACGGGTAGAATGGCGGCCAGCAGAACCTTTGATTGTCCCTTGTCACACTACTCCAGAATCATAGCGCAATTGAAGCGATTTCCATGATCAACGAGCGTATGCCCACTAGCTCTGAAGATCTGCTGTCGTTTGACCCAATGTCTGCTTTTGCGGGAACCGCGTATAGCCGTAAGCCGAGCGTCGTCTTTGATGTGGCTCATCCACAGCGGCGGCGGTTTCTTTCAATTGGTCAAATTCAGCGAAACCCGCCAGTGCCCCGAAGCACAACAACCCAATGGGCGTCAATGTAGCATTTGGAATCAGGTAAATGAGATTGCCCGCACAAATCAGCGCCAATGCCATCGTTTCAGGAGGCATCTCCTTTCGGCGCGCCGTCGCAGACATGAACAACAAAGGCGCGGCGAGCAGGCCAAAGAAACCGATATAGCCAATCCACCCCCATCCACCAAGCATGATGATCCAAAGCCCGTCGGTGACCACGATATTCGTTCCGGTATCATCATATATCCGGTCGCGCCCCCAGCTACCCCAGCCTGTGAGCGGCTTTTGCGCCACGCGTTCAAGTAGGCGATCTTCATTATTGATGCGAAAAATCAATGATCCAGCGCGATCCTCCGAAATGCTTCCAGCGGCTAAAATCATGCGATCAAGAGGAATGACCTGGGCCTGCCTGAGCGCGGGATAAGTCACAACCGCCAATGCAAGAAGGCTGACGAACAAAATCTGCATCTTTCTGTTGGCAACAAAAAATACAGCAAGGCACATCACCCCGATGGCAAAAGCGCCCAGGTTCTCGCTGAACATCAGAATGATAAAGATCCACGCCAGAGCCCAGAGCCATTTCGACTTCTTTTCTGCCTTCCAAAGCGCCGCCGCGGCCATCACTGCCGAAAAGATGAAGAAGCCAACCCAAAGACCATGTTCCAAGAACACCATGGGGCGATAGCCATCGCGGATATGCTGCAAGAATGAATGTTGATGGTAGCCGTATACCCAATTGTGCAATTGCGGGCTCAAGCGGAACTCGACTAACATCAAGAGAGAGTAAACCAAAGCTGACAGGACCAAAGCCTTACACAGGGCACGATGCGTTTCAGGTGTGGCGAGGTACTTGCGCGCCAAGAAAAACGGCGTCGCAAGGATAATGAGATCAAACAGCCGCCCAATCGCATCCCAAGGTCTCATGGCGGGCAGTACAACCCGCCCATAGACAAGCCATTCAGCGTTATTAAGGACTGTCAGTACAATCCCGATCACAACTGCACCAAGCAGCGAAAGCAAGACAAACCGAAATTTGCGCCCTTCGACTTTAAGAACTGGCAACTGAACCGCGCTGCGGCTTCGGGCCCCAAACAAAAGCAGACCAGCGATAAGACCCGCTGAGATCGCGGACGTCTTGCTCAGATCCGGCAATCCGGGAAGCTCGATTGCAAAGGCTTCCGGCAAAAACAAGTAAGGAAGTACTGTCGCTGTCAGTAACGCGGGAACAATCGCTCTCTGCGCAAAAAAAATCATGGCGATAAATAGCCAAGACACGAGAGCGAAAGCTGCCATATCTGGTGCACCTCTCTTATGACGATAGGTCGCAATTCGTTTGAAAGTTCATATCACACTTATCGGCTTTGCCAAGTTTCGCAAAGCGACGGTCATTCCCCTTCGACAGCCGATACGTCTTTCTTGCGCTCAAGGATCAGAACCCATCATGTTGATAGCGCAGTCGCGCCAGCGTCACACAGGCGCGTGACACACCCTAACGAGACCCCGCCGCAACGATCTCATTATAAAGCGCCATCGCATTGGTATTGTGATCAAAGAGTTTCAGCGCAGTTTGCCGCGCACGCGCGCCCATCGCGTCGCGCAAAACCGGATCCAAAACGAGCTTCCGTGTCGCATCGGCGATAGCACTTACATCTTCTTGTGGCACCAGATACCCGTCAACACCATCTTCGATCATGTCCGCTGTCCCGCCAATAATGGAACAGACAGGCGGCAAGGCACATGACATTGCCTCCATGACTGCAACTGGCGCTGCCTCTCCGTGAAACACCGACGTCAGGGCAAGCATATCTGCCGATTGCAAAAGCTCCAGAACTTGATCTTCGCCAACAGAGCCCAGCATTTCAACGTGTTCAGTCAACCCGAGCCTGACAATCTCAGCCTCAATTGCCTCTCGTTGGGATCCTTCACCAGCAATCAGGTAGTGTATGTGCAACCCTTCATCACGCAGTTTCGCCATTGCCTGAAGAAAGAAATGGTGCCCTTTCGTAAAACTCAGACGCGCGACACTTACCGCGGTAAATCTACCGTCCTGCAGGCTGCGTCTTTTTGTAGTGTTTGGTACAAAGCGGCCCGTATCAACGCCCATCCAGATCACAGGGTAGTGCCCATCGGGGTTAACTTTTTCTTTCAGGGATGCCTGCAGCGGGACGGTAACAGAGCTGACAAAGCTGGCATTTGCAATCTTGGCACGATGATCAGACCCATAAACCTCCAAATCACCATGCAAGGTCAAGCTATAGCTCAAGCCGCCCAGAATATTTGCCAGGGCACCCAGATGCGCAGCATTGGCGCATGAATGTATATGGACATGCGCAATCCCCGCCGCACGACAAGCGATGACCAGGTCAGCGGCCGACCCGATGAGCGCCGTCAGCATCGCACGACGGTACGGTGGGGTTTCCTTCAGACGGCCAATGTATTTCAGCGCTTTGCCAACAGCCACAGGTTTGCGCGCTAAAAATACTAAAACGCGGCCCCAGTTTGGCGGGAAAAGATAGGTGGTGCGCGAAATAGCAGTTTCTGCAAATGCATGCGGACAACTGCCCCGCTTTGGCCTGCGCGTAGAAAATACATGGACACCAACACCCGTCGATTCGATCGCGGTCAGTTCGCGCCAGAAAAAAGCATGTGTCTGGCTGGGAAACTCTGGGACCAGATAACCGATGGGGCTTGGGTTCGTCATGGGTTCTCCATTGCTACTAAAGAAGCCGGGGCATTATCGCTCAGTTTTCCGCTTGAACCACAATAGACTGAATCCATTTACAGCAATCATTGAAATACCGCCCAGTTCAAGGAAAGTATTAATTCGGGCTCCGCCAACTTCAAAACCGATGAACTGGTCAAAATGGTGAAAGCCTGCAGCGCGGATTGCAATGAATGCGAGCAAGCTGACAATCCCGATAAGCGCGGGCCAGACAAGGGAAATTTCACGCCGCATCACCCAAAGCAGGCCTGCTGCGACGACCCCGCAGATCACGAGAATCGCCAGAATAAACGCAATCTGGACAGAGCGACGGTTCTCGTACCATCCTTGCGCCTTGGCGGCACAGCGTCCGGCAGCAGTGAGGGCCGACTGCAAATCAAGCTGCTTGTTCACAGCCAATAACAGAAGAACGACGGAAAGCCCGAACCAGAAGAGACCCAGTTTGCCCGAATAGCGGTACGCCACGATCGCTGAAAGACAACTCGCCGCCAGATATGCAAAAGCCGTCACCCAACCTGTCAGTGTCGGATCACCGATCGTTGGAGACCAATCAGCAGAAATACACGCAAGAAGACCATCCAAACTCATCGGTTTCCTCTACCCTGAGCCGCCAAAACTGCAAGCCGAACGTTCTAGAGCTGCGCCAGAAAGAAGACATGAAGCCGTCAATCATGCACAAGTGCGCTCACAATTCGGCAAGGGTTGCCCCAAAAAATGGCATAATTAACATCTATGCCACGATCCAACTGCATTAGGAATGTGATAGCAGCAGACGCATATGATTTTACGAGTGATTCCAGATGGCATTGACCCAAGAACAAAATCTGTCTTCCCTCCTCACAGGGTTTTTGACGACAGGCGTGTTCTGGCTGGTTCTCTTCTTCATCGCTGGGCTGATCTTCTTTCATGAGGGGTTCAATGCCTTGCTGGCTGCATGGGAACTTCCCGAGTATAGCCATGGTCCACTAATCCCGGTTCTGTCGCTTTTGCTTTTTCTGCGGCAGCTTAAAGATGTCCCTGTCAACCTAGCGCCGGTCGCCGACCGCGGGCCGGGGATTGCGCTCATGCTCATTGCAATGACGCTTGGCGCCCTCGGCAAGCTAAGCCAGATCAACGAAGTCGTTACCTATGCAATCATTCTTTGGGTTGGCGCGCTTTTGCTGATTTCATGGGGGTGGCAGCAGGGCAAGCAATTCTGGCCACCTGTGCTGCATCTGGTCTATATGCTGCCGCTGCCGGGCGTCATCTATTACAAAATTTCGACCGCGCTTCAGATGTTCTCGTCCGAGTTGGGCGTCTGGATGCTGCAATTACTAAGTGTTCCCGTCTTTCTGGAAGGCAACATCATTGATCTGGGGGTTTATAAGCTCCACGTCGCCGAGGCCTGCTCTGGACTGCGCTACCTGTTCCCCATCATGTCATTTTCCTATGTCTTTGCGGTGCTCTTCAAAGGGTCGGTCTGGCACAAGGCGGTCCTGTTGCTCGCGGCGGTCCCGATCACGATTGTGATGAATTCGGTCCGGATCGCGTTTGCGGGGTGGCTGGTGAACTATGTTGGCCTCGACTACCTTGAAGGCTTCACGCATTTCTTCGAAGGCTGGATCATTTTCATGATCTGCGTGGTCCTGCTTTTCTTGCTCGCTTGGGTCATGTTGCGCTTTTCAGGCTCACGACTAGGCCTTGTTGACGCGCTCGACCTCGACACCTCCGGCTGGGCCTCACAGGTTGCCCGTATTCGCTTCATCGCGCCTTCACGCGCCCTGATTTTCTCGGCCCTCTTGCTTGGCGCAGGGGCCATCGCTTGGGAAGCGCGGCCACATACCGCAACGATCGCTGTTGATCGCGAACCCTTTACAGTCTTTCCCGCACGATTGGGCGCATGGAATGGCGATATCCCAGAGGTGCTTGCGCCCGATGTCGCAGAGAACCTTGCGGCGGATGATTACCTGTCAGTCCATTTCACCAACAGCGCCCGGACCGCGCCCGTGCAACTCTTCATCGCATGGTATGACGATCAAACCCAAGGCGGCATCCATTCGCCCGAGATATGCTTGCCCGGCGCTGGTTGGGAAATCGCAAAACTGGATCGCATAGATATCGCGCCACAAATGGGCCTTGCCGCGCCCTACAACCTGAACCGCGCCGTCATCCAAAGAGACCAAACACGGATGTTGGTCTACTACTGGTTTGAACAACACGGACGGCACACCGCGTGGGACTTTGCTGCGAAGATGTACTTGCTCTGGGACAGCATCACCATCGGCCGGACGGATGGTGCGTTGGTGCGCCTGACAACCCCGATCATGTCGGGCGAAACCGAGGCAGACGCAGAAGTCCGCCTGCAAGACATGTTCCGTGAAACAGTCGACATATTACCGCGATTTGTACCGGGATTGGACGCCTAGCCGCCGCAACACATCAAGACGCGCAAAGAGACCACAGCCCAGCACAATAAGTGCATGATTGGGCGCAGTTCAGATCTGGCATTTCGACTCAGCGTGCGTTTTTGAAAAGGTCAGGCGATGCAGTCTATTTGTTTCGTTTGCTACCACAATGCATATCCCGACTAATGACTGTTGCAAAATAGTGCCTTTTCAGACGCTGAATGTACGCAAAGCTGGGCGAAATTGCCATATTTTAACACTTTCTCCTTGCACTCTCCCGCCTAGAAAGCGCTATAGTGTTAACAATAAGTTAATTGGTATCGTCAGGGTTTTTGACGGGTAATGGTGGATCAGATGCTCAAGAAATTTTTCGCAGGCTTTGTTACAGCCATTGCTCTCACGGCGACTTCGGCAAGTGCCGCCACGCTTAGCCTACATGGCACAGGCCAGACGCATTATGTAACGAACAACGATGTCGTAGGCGCGCTGAACAATACGACAATCGACATGATTGATGGTTACCGGAAGGACGCATCAAATGGTCTTTTCCTCGATATTGTGAGTGGCGCGGCACAAATTACCTACACTTATCTGGGTGCTGAGGCGGGCAACAGCAACTATGCCGCCGTCATGGGAACAGAAGTATTCGATAACCGCGGCCCCACCTTCACCGCGACAAATGCGACCGTGACCGTCACACAGGCCGTAAGCGGTTTCCTCGACTTTGCATTCGGAACCTACGCCCCGACTTGGGCGACAGGTTTGTTCAACAACAATGGCGTCGCAGATGAAGCGACGCGCCATTATGCAATGGGTTTTGTGGCGATCAGCGCGAATGCCTTCTATGTGCTTTTCGACGATATCGCGCGCCGCGACCGTGACTTTGACGATATCGTGGTGCGCATTGATGTGGCCGCGGTCCCATTGCCCGCTGGGAGCCTTCTCTTGCTGTCGGCACTTGGTGGCGCTTTGGTTCTACGCCGTCGCAAGACCGTCGCTGCCTAGGCACACGCAACCACTCAGAAAAACAATAAGCCGGCTTTCAGCCGGCTTTTTTTGTTCTGATCCAGAGCGACAGGATTAGTAATAGGCATCGACACTGCCAGACTCTTTGTCCAGATAACGGCACTTGTTGAGCAAAACACCCATCACATTTGTCTGCGATGCCAGATCACGCTCACAGACGTCGATTTCACCAATCGAGGTGGACTCGGCGGCAGCGATCAAAAGCACGCAGTCGACCTGACCCATAAAGGCCATCGTATCATCGCTGCTTAACATCGGCGGCATATCAAAGATTGTTAGATCCGGTGCGAACTGCTCTTCGATATCGGCCAAAGCGCGGCCTACCGTCGAACTCTGCAAAAGCTCTGCGGGGTTGCGCGTGCGTGTGTAATTCAGACCAAAGGCCAAGTTGGGACGCGGGCGTTTCGCGATGTCGGAAAACGCGGCCTGGCCGCCCAGGACAGTCGAAAAACCGGTCTCGCCGGACAGGCCAAAGATAGACGCCATTGACGGACGCCGCATGTCCATTTCCGCGACAACAGTGAATATCTCGGGCTGTTTCGCTAGAGAAAAGGCAAGATTCATCGACACTGTCGTTTTCCCGCAGTCCGCGCTGGGCGACGTAATCGCAAGGCGACGCCATCCATTGATCCGCATCTCCTGCAAAACCTTGGTACGAAGCTTGTCAAAAGCAACGACACCCTGATCCGATTGCGGCCCTGTCTCGAACGTTAAGACGCGATGTTTTGCCATTTGCTTGGCCGGTGGCGCAAAAGTGGCAAGCGGTTGCCAGATTGCGGCACGGTCTGCCATGGCGACATCATGTTCCTTGTTGAGCGCCCGGCGCCTGCTGGCGATATAGGATTGCCGTTGGCTCGTCTTCGCGTCGCCGGTGATTTCCGCGCGGGCAGCGCGCGCTTTGGCGATTGCGGCTTGTATCTTGTCCATATCGTCTCGCCCTACCCTTATTCCAAACCGACGCGGCGCAGCATTTCGTCAAAGATCGGCTGCAGCGGCTGGATATTCTCGTCAATGTACCAAACCGCAGCGGGAACACCCAAAAAGACAACAGCCAAAGCCGCGAGGGTAAGAAGCCGCCGCCGCCAAATCTGACCGCGGGTCCGGATGTATGGCATCGTCATGAAGGGCGTGATTTTCAAACCATCCACAATATCGGCGGGGCGTCGCACGGCAGTGTTCAGAAGCTCGAGCAAGACAATTAATCCAAACCCCATCCCAAGACCTGCTGCAACGCCCGTCGCCGCTATCAAACGTCTGTTTGGTCGGGTCGGGCTTGTTGGCGGAATAGCTTGCTCGATGACTGTGATGCGCTGCCCTTTGGACAAAGCCTCGATCGTATCACCCACCTCTGCGATCGCACGGTTTTGCACGGCACGGTCATATTGTGTCCGCAAGTTCTCAAAGTTCCGCTCAAGCGTTGCCAGTGTAAGTGCATTTCCAGGTGTCGCCGCGATCGACGCCGACAGCTCATCAAGATTCTGTTCAATGAGTGCCTTTTGCTCGTCAATAAAGGCGATCTGGCCCTCAAGATCTGCAAGCTGCAGGGCGAAGGGCGTCAATGGCGCGCCTTCAGTATCAAGTGTCCCGTTGCTCGAAGCGGCCTGTTGGGCTGCGACAATTCTTTCCAGTGCGGCGACCTGTGCCTGCAGAATACCGATGCGGGGGTTATCGGGCGAAAGCAGTGCCGAGGCGCGCGTCAATTCATCCAGCAAATCCTGTAGTTCCGCTTCTTCAGGGGTGCGCGCTGCAACGCCGAGCAGGCCAACTTCTCCGGTCTGTTCAAAAAGCTGCACCAAGCGGTCACGGCGTTCACGCAGTTGTATCCGTTCACGGTCCAGCTCCAGAATGCGCTCCGCCGCCGCTGCTTGCTGTGATCTGCGGAACTCAAGGCTATCCGGCAACGCTTCCAGATTGGCTTCTTGGAACGCAAGAATTTGGCCGCGCATTTGGGACAGTTCCTGCTCCAGCTGCTCTGTCTCTTGCGCGAAGAAGTCCAGCGTCTGACCCGAGACCGTCGTGCGCATCTCGATGTTCTCTTGCAGGATCAATGTGACGATTTCGTTGACCACCGCAGCCGCGCGATCTGGCAGCGGATCGTCGAAGCTGACCCTCACGATAATCGCCGCCGACCTGCCCCCAAGGTCAACGTTGATCCGCGCGCTCATGTCCTCCACTTTTTCATCAGGGCGCAAACGGTCTTCTGTGGCATCAGTTTCGGTGTAAACCCCAAGGCGGTTCGCCATGTCGAGCAGGTTGTCCCGCGTGAAAATACGCTGCTGGATAATTTGCAACTGTTCAGCGGCATCAGTGCGCACGGTAGATGCGGCAAGTTCATCGGGGATCTGCTGGGATTCAACTACCAAACGGGCTTCGGCCACGTAAATCGGTTTCTGAGTCAGCGCCACCGTCAGCCCCGCTGCTGTCCCAAGGGCCAGCAGGATCAGGACATATGGGAAGCGCCTCCAAAAGACTGCCAGATAAAATTTAAGATCCATCGTTTACCATTCACATGCGAGGTGAGGCTAAAGAAGCCGCTAACTTGCGGACACCCCACCGCCGAAAAAGACACCATCGTTAAGCACTTGTTTCACGATAATTTCGTTCACCTTATGTTTGTCTTCTGTATACGCATAAAGCAGCGAAAAGTCACAGAGTTGGTTAATCAGTCGTGGCACACCACGGGTCTCTGTATAGATTCGCCTGCATGCACCTAGGCTAAAGATCTCGTCTTTGGCGCCGGCAACTTTCAGGCGGTGATGAATGTATTCCGCGACTGTCTCGGCATCAAGTGTGGGCAGATGGAAGCTTGAGGCGACCCGCTGCGCGAATTGCGTCAGATTGGGATGGCGGACATTTTCGCGCAACTCGGGCTGGCCCACCAGCACAAGCTGCAACAGCTCGTCCTTGTTGGCGTTGATGTTCGTGAACATCCGCAGTTCTTCAAGTGACTCGCGGTTGAGGTTTTGCGCCTCGTCAAAAATCAAGGCAACGCGATGACCTTTGGCATAGGTCGCAATCAGGAATTCCTCAAACTGACCGAAGAGGGTGACGTAGTCTGCCCCTGGTGGCACCGGTTGATCAAGCGATTGCAGAACCCAGCGCAAGAGCTCGTCCCGCGTGCCATGTGCGTTTGAGATCAGACCAACCACAAGCTCGTCATCGATTGATTTCAGCAAGTGATGCAAAAGCGTGGTCTTACCGGCACCAACCTCGCCCGTAATCAGCGTGATCGGCGCACGGGTCACAAGACCGAACTCAAACATCGCATAGGCCCGCTCATGCGCAGGTGACCAATAGATAAAGTCAGGGTCCGGCACCAAGCTAAACGGGCGTTCGCTCAACCCGAAATGGTTAAGGTAGATACTGATGGCTTGGTTCATTCAGACCCCGAAACATAGTCACTCTCGTTCCAAATACATCCGAAACAAACACGATTCGGCACTCGATGATGTCTAAAGGAAAAGCGGTTTTCAGACCACCAGAACCCTCAAACTTTGGCAAACTGCCCTAAGGTAAATCGATTCTATAGACCCATTGGTTCGTATGTCGAAACAATGATGATGCTTTTGCAAAACCACTGATGAATTTGTGAACACATCGCCACGAACTATGGCGAAAAACGTTCTTTTTTGCGTTCAAAAACTAAAGGACCGGTTCACGTGATCACTGTTTAATGATATCTTAATTTTTGCCAGCGCACCGCAGGGCGACCAGTTTTTTTCGGTAATCCGGTGCTGCAGAATTTGTTGTTATTTCTGGCGAGTAAATTTGGTTAACGAGTGAGTGATTGCATGTCGACAGACTATTCTGACGCAAGAAAACATACGAATTCGAGACTGATCGGACCGTCGCTTCCGATCAAGGGTCCTTATGAGCTTGGACTGAAGCGCCTCTTTGACGTGTTGTGTGTCGTCGCATCAATTCCCTTTATCTTACCACTTATTGGTGTGCTCGCGCTGGTGATAAAGCGTGACGGGGGCCCAGCCTTTTATCGTCAGGACCGCGTTGGGATGAACGGCCGCCTCTATCGTATCTGGAAATTGCGCACGATGGTGGTGGACGCAGACTCCAAGCTGCAAGATCACCTGTCAAAAAGCCCTGAAGCCGCTGCAGAATGGACGCTGACGCAGAAACTCAAGCGCGATCCACGGATTACGAAAATCGGGGCGCTCTTGCGCAAAAGCTCGATCGATGAACTTCCCCAACTGTGGAATGTCCTGATCGGCGACATGAGCCTTGTCGGCCCACGTCCGATGCTGCCAGAGCAACAGACACTCTATCCTGGCCTCGCTTATTATTCCCAACGCCCGGGCATTACCGGCAGCTGGCAAGTATCCGAGCGCAACGAGTGTACTTTTGCAGACCGTGCGCGCTTTGATACCGCCTATATCGCCAATATGTCCTTCGCAAATGACCTGAAGCTGTTGTTGGCGACCGTGCGTGTTGTGCTAAAAGGAACCGGATATTAATCCAAGGTCTTTACAGGAGGCCAGTACACTAGGTAACTCATGCCACATTTTCTGCGCGTTTGTCTGATTTGCCTAAGTATGGCTGCGCTTTCTGCCTGCAAAACAAACGAAGAAAAGGCGGACGCGTTTTACCAGTCAGGGCTTGAGCTGCTTGAGGCCGGAGACCTGGACCGCGCGGCGATCCAGTTCCTGAATGTGTTTCAACATGACGGGTTCCATGAAGACGCGCGGCGCAAGCTGGCCGAAATACGCCTTGAACAAGAGGATATCGGCGCGGCTTACAGCCAGTATCTCCGACTGATCGAGCAATACCCGGATACCGCAGACGTCCGCATCATACTGGCCAGAATTGCCATTGATATCAGCAACTGGAACGAGGCGCGCCGTCATGGTCAGGCCGCTATCGCACTTGCACCGGAAGACCCACAGGCACAGGCAGTTGCTGTGGCACTTGCCTACCGCGACGCGACGCAAATCAATGACACGACAGCGCTTGCACAGGCCGCAACCCGCGCGCGGACACTGCTAGATGCCCATCCCGACGATGAAGTTGCGCGGCGTGTCGTGATCGACCACCTGATGCGCAGTGACACACCAAGCGACGCCTTGCCGGAAATCGACCGCGCCCTTGCCAGTGATCCCGAAAGCTATGCTTATCATACGGCCCGCTTGCAGGTCTTAACGCAGGTCAATGATATGCCGAATATCGGCCTGCAACTCCGACAGATGGTTACGCTGTTTCCGGATGACGCCAATCTGACACAGGCCCTGATCGGCTGGTATTTCGTACAGGATGATCTCGCGGGCGCGGAACAATACCTGCGTGAACTCGCAGGTGCGGATACGGCCCCGATTGAAGGCCATATCGCTGTCGTCCAGTTCCTGCAAAACACGCAAGGGCCGGACGTTGCGCAGCAGGAGCTTGACCGCCTTGCAACGGCCAATGCAGGCACCCCGAATGAAGATGTTTATATCACCCTCGCTGCAGCGCTCCGTTTTGAAGCAGGCGAAAGGGATGCTGCAATCGCCACTTTTGAAGAGGTGCTCGCAAGGGCAGCACCGTCGGACCAGACGCGGCAGATCCGCAATACCTATGCCCGCCTTCTGATCGCCACCGGAGATGAAGCCGCTGCGCGCGCGCAGGTGGACATGATCCTTTCCGAAGATGAAACGAACGTTGATGCACTAAAGCTGCGCGCCACATGGCTAATTGCAGATGATCGCGCAGATGAAGCGGTCCTTGCCTTGCGTCAGGCCCTGAGTCAGCAACCACGCGACGCGGAAACACTGACATTGATGGCCCAGGCCCACCAGCGTGAGGGCAATCGCGCGCTTGCCGGCGAACGACTTGCCCTCGCGGTCGATGTCACAAACAGCGCGCCGGGTGAAGCGATCCGTTATGCCAACTTTCTGCTTGAAGACGGACGGACAGCCGCCGCACGTTCGGTCCTGACGGATGCACGCGCCGCAAATCCGAACAACGTTGCTGTCATGACCAGTCTGGTCGGTATCCTCCTCCGCGAAGGCGCCTGGATCGAAGCGCAAGACATTGCCAATACGCTCAGGGCCATTGAAAACGCACAAGCGCTGAAGGCCGCGACATCGCTGCAAGCGGCGTTGTTGCTGGGCCAGAACAGAATTGAAGACAGCCTCGCCTTTCTCCAAGCCGAAATAGAGCAGGGCAATGGCGATGTTGATGCCGTCACACAACTGGTGCAAATCCATCTTCTTGCCGGAAACCTTGCCTCAGCGCGCAGCACCCTTGATCAGGCGCTGACCCGTTTTCCTGACGACGACAGCCTACAAATGCTCAGCGCCAGCCTGTTCGCAATGGACGGCGATTTCGAAACCTCCGAAGCGGCATTCCGCCGGATAATCGCCGCCTCGCCGCAATCCGAGGCCCCGTTCCTGCGTCTCTACAACCTTCTTGTCGCGACAGACCAACCCGCGAAAGCAGATGCTGTGTTGGAGGCCGGTCTTGATGCGCTTCCAAACTCGGTCAATCTGCGCTGGCTCAGCGCCACGCGGTATGAAGAGCGTGGAGACATTGATGCCGCGATCACGATCTATGAAGCAATGTATGCGGCAAATTCAGATGCCGTGGTCATCGCCAACAATCTCGCATCCTTGATCGCGACCCATAAGAACGACGACGCCAGCCTTGCGCGGGCTGCAGCGATCGCCAAACGCTTGCGTGATCTTGAGGTCCCGGCATTTCAGGACACTTATGGCTGGATTGCTTATCGTCAGGGTAATCCGGAAGAGGCCCTGACCTATCTTGCACCGGCCGCCGACGGTTTGCCCGATGATCCGCTTGTTCAATACCACCTTGGCATGGCCTACGCCGATCTGGGCCAAACCGAAAACGCGACAACCCATTTGCGCCGCGCATTGATGCTTGCTGGTGATCAATCCCTTCCCCAGTTCGACATTGCGCGCAGAAAACTGACTGAATTGGGTCAATAATGGCAAAATTGCTGTTCCAGCCATGTTTTCCGGTGTTTTTACGTTGGGGAATGGACCTAATTAGGTTAATATTTCAAAGAGCGGGAGGGTGTTGCCCGCATCATTGTACTGTAAAAAGAGGCCGCGTTATGTCCCGTATTGTTACCCTTCTTGGGTCGCTTCTGACCCTGATGCTATTTTCCACGATCACTCTTGCACAGGAATACAGGGTACAGCCCGGTGATACCCTGCGTATTGAAGTGGCCGAAGATGCCAGTTTGAACCGCGTGGTGCTGGTGGCACCTGACGGACGTATCTCACTGCCCGGCACGGGGAATGTCCGCGCAAGCGGGCTTACGACAGCGCAAATCCAATCCGCTTTGACCAGTCGTTTGGCCGCAAGTTTTGTCAGCACTCCAAATGTCTTTGTGGGCATTGAAGGGCTCGCACCCGAGCGCGAACCAAGGACAATCGGTATCTTTGTTGTCGGCGAAGGTGCAACTGTTGGCCGGATCGAAATTGAGCCGGGCACAAACCTGATGCAGGCTATCGCCCAGTTCGGCGGCTTTACAAACTTCGCTGCGGTAAAACGCATCCAGTTGCGCCGCGGTAGTGACGTCTACACGATCAATTACAACAGTATCCTTGATGGCAGCAGCGAAAACGGTGCCGTCCGGATGCGCGATGGTGACGTCATCGTTATTCCGCAACGCAAACTGTTCGAGTAAGAACCCAGACCCCTAGCTTCCGCTCGGGGGCGGATAAATATGAAAAGTGTAGTCAGCCTTGCTCTCTTGACCTGCCTTTGTCCTCTTGCGGCGTCCGCGCAAGAGGCCGAACCCGGCGGTGTGTTCTTCACATTTGGCTTGGGTCAGACCTTTATCGGTTCAACCGACCGTGACCTGGAAACGACCGAGGCCGAAGACGGGTTCGAGAGCGTGACCGACCTGAGCTTTGGGGTGGTTACGGAAACACGCGAACAACGCCTGTCGTTCGATTTGGACACGGCATTCAGCTTGACCGAAGATGAATTCGCCGATGAGGGCATTGTGGCGCGTTTGGCCTACAACCGAAATAGCGCTGATGCCTCGTTCGATTTCTCATTGGAGGGACGACGCGAAGACATCGCATTTTTGCGCGACGCCACAGACTTTCTCAACGATGATGGTGTGATCGTCCTGCCAGATGATTTTGATGATCTGACCGGAACCGGCTTTCGCAACGAAACAACCGTGTCTGTTGCTTTCACTTGGGGCGATACCGCCCCAGTGGGCTATAGCCTGAGCGGCAGTCAGACACGACTGCGCTACGAAGACGCAAGCGCCGCACTGCTGGATAATGACACCAGCACGATTGCACTTGGCTTGCGACTGAACATCAATGAAGTCGTTACCAGCAATATCGGGCTTTCCTATACACAGTCGGAAGACATCGGCGAACCAACGACAGACACCACAACGCTGTCCGGCGCACTGACCTTTGCACGCCCGCTCGGGGCGCTGACAACAGGTATCAGCGTATCACGCGATGAAGATGACGAGATCTTCTGGTCCGCCAGTGTCGCGCGCGATTATGCATTGCCCAATAGCAGTTTGCGCGGCGAACTGGGCGTGGTCGAAGATGAATTTGGTGATGCGCGTTTGACCGGTGGAATTGCCTTTAGCTATCCGCTTCCTACAGCCGAAATCACCCTCAGCGCGGACCATAGCCTCGCCCCGGGCGATGACCGCGCCACAACGACATTCAGCGCCAACTATCTTCAGGAACTCAGCCCAGTCACCAGTATGCAGGTTGGTTTTGACTTTGGTCAGACAAGCGATCCTGACGGAAGCGATGTCGTTGCAACCGGCAGCCTTTCGGCAAGCTACGGTTACAGCATCAACGAATTCTGGCAGCTCAACGTCGGCGCAAGCTTTGATTTCCGCGAGGATGAAGGCGTAGGCACAGACAGTACGTCAATCTTCTTGGCGCTCGATCGGCAGTTTTCCTTCCGGCCGTAAGGCCCTAATCGGCTGATTCCTGCCCTTTCGGGGACAACCGGCGCAGCGCGCTTGGCAACCTCGTTTTACCTCCTATAGCTTCACGTGAACCAAGAATGTCCAGCAATTGGGCAGCGTGAAGTTAATGGAATATTAGTATTTACCCTACAGACTGGTCAGAATTCGAACAAAGTTTTGACACGAAGCCAGCCTAGGCTGATGGGATCGTAGGGCGAAAATACCGCCAAGCAGAAAAGAGCCACTGATGTTCATCTTGTATATCATACTCGGAATAGCCTCTGGAATGCTGGCAACGACCGTTGCATTGCTCTCGGGTGCCGGCATCTTTATGGCAATTCTCGCGTATATTCTTGGTGGAATGATCGGCTTTGTCGCAGGTCTAGTTTGGGTCAACACCCCCCAGCAAGAACGCTCTGAAAAGCACGCAGCCGCGCAACGTAGCTAACGCGCTTTCTATCCTGAAAACCTTCTGAAAAGGTGTGCTTTATCGTTGGTCGGTATGGCTTTGCCTGCAGATGATGTGCCGCTGGCTTGCCGCACACGATAGCAGCAACTGCTAGTTCTCCAGCGGACGCGCCTCATCGACCAGCATGACAGGTATCCCGTTGCGGATCGGGAATGCGACCTTGCCAGCCTCGCTGACAAGCTCCTGCATGTCCGCATCATAGCGCAGCGTCCCTTGTGTCAACGGGCATACCAGCGCCTCGAGCATCTTGGGGTCGAATGCTGTTCCACTCATTGCATCACCTCTTCACCTGATCCGCCACGCAATGCGAATTCGATCAAAGTCATGAGCGTTTCGCGCCGTGTGGTCAAGGACGGTGCTTCAAGCAGGGCTTGTTTATCCTCGGGCGCAAAGGGACAAAGCATCGAAAGTGAATTGATCAATAACTCGTCCTCGGCCTCGCCAAGGCTTTCCCAGTCAGTCGATAGCCCCTGATCCACAAGATAACGCCCCAGAGCCTCCATAAAGGCCGCACGGTCGAAACTGTCGTCACGCTCAACCGGCCCAAGATCGCGTTCAAATCCCTGCCAGCTGACGTTGCAGCGGCGGTAGGGCGTGAACCCTTCGACTTCCTGCGAAATCCGGAACCGCGACATGCCCGCGAGGGTAATCATACAGCGACCGTCCTCAGTCTCGGAGAACGCCGTCACACGGCCAGCGCAGCCAATGCTATGCAGCTTCCCGCCTTTGCCGGGCGCATCATAAGGCTGTACCATCCCTATCAACCGCGAGGGTGTTTTCAGCACATCATCCAGCATCGCCAGATAACGGGGTTCAAACAAATGCAACGGCAGACGCGCGCGCGGCAACAGCAATGCCCCCGGCAACGGAAAGACCGGAATTGTGTCAGGCAGATCATATGATGATGTCATGACCATTAAACTAGGCCGAAGCCGTGGTCAGGCAAATATCATCGAAGAAAGTTTTCGCCGCCCGTTCAGTACAATCGGATCTTTAGCATCATGCGCATCGAAAATCTTGAATAGCTGGGCCTTGACCGCCCCGTCATTCCATTCCCGATCACGGCGAAACAGTTCCAGTAGCGTATTCACAGCGTCTTCCACCTGACCGCTGGCATGCAGCGCCGTCGCCAGATCGAAACGTGCCTGATGGTTGTCGGGATCCGCCTCAACCGCCGCCT
>CAYZKE010000013.1:3305-18679 GCA_964478505.1 uncultured Loktanella sp. | reverse complement strand
TTCCGCCTATAGAGCAGGGGAAACACCAAAGGACGCGACACCATGCGGACAGCTACTATCACCCGCCAAACGGCAGAAACCGATATTTCGGTGACGATCAACCTTGATGGCACAGGCGTTTATGACAACCAGACCGGCGTGGGCTTTTTCGACCACATGCTGGATCAGTTGTCGCGCCACGCGCTGATCGACATGACGATCCGCGCCAAAGGCGATCTGCACATCGACGATCACCACACGGTTGAGGATGTGGGCATCGCGCTGGGTCAGGCGCTGACGCAAGCCCTGGGCGACAAGCGCGGCATCCGCCGCTATGGCAGCTGCCACCTTGCGATGGATGAAGCGCAGGTCCGCTGCGCGCTTGATCTGTCGGCGCGCCCGTACCTGATTTGCAACCTCGATCTGCCGTTCGGCAAAATCGGCACGTTCGATACCGAACTGGTGCGCGAGTTCTTTCAGGCGCTCAGCACGCACGGCGGCATCACGCTGCACATCGACAAATTGCATGGTTTCAACGCCCACCACATCGCCGAGGCCGCTTTCAAAGCCGTCGCGCGCGCGCTGCGCGAGGCGTTGGAAACCGATCCGCGCAAAGCAGACGCTATTCCATCGACCAAGGGCAGCCTATGACAACCGCACTCGTCGATTACGACAGCGGCAACCTGCACTCGGCGCAAAAGGCGTTCGAGCGTATGGCGGCCGAGGTCGGGTCGGGTTCCATCATCGTGACCTCTGATCCGGATGTTGTCGCCAAGGCGGACCGGATCGTGCTGCCCGGTGATGGCGCATTTCCGCATTGCCGGTCCGAACTTTTCGCGCGCAGCGGTCTTGCCGAGGCAATAGTCGAGGCCGTGACAACCCGTGCGCGCCCTTTCTTTGGCATTTGCGTGGGGATGCAGATGATGGCAACCACCGGCCATGAATATGAACAAACCCCAGGTTTCAATTGGGTCGCGGGTGATATCCGCAAGATCACGCCTGCAGATCCCAAGCTGAAGGTCCCGCATATGGGCTGGAACGATCTGGTGATCGACCATCCGCACCCAGTGCTGGAAGGCATTGAGTCAGGCGATCACGCCTATTTCGTCCATTCCTATGCGATGGATGTGACCCACCCGTCAGAACGTCTGGCCCATGTCGACTATGGCGGCGACGTCACCGCCATCATCGGGCGTGACACCATGATCGGGACGCAGTTCCACCCCGAGAAAAGCCAGGATGCAGGGTTGCGCATGATCGGCAACTTCCTGCGTTGGACACCCTGACGCTTATGGATCTGGCCCGCATTGTCGCCGACATCGGTGCGGAAATGGCCGCCGCCCCTGACCGTGGCGCGGTGGCGGATTATATCCCCGAACTTGGCGCGGTTGATCCCGCGCATTTCGGCATGGCGATTGTGACAGCGGACGGGCAAGAGGTGCTCACGTGCGATGCGGCGACGCCCTTCTCGATCCAGAGCATTTCCAAGGTCTTTACACTGGCGCTGGCCTTGGGCCGCCTGGGCGACCAGCTTTGGGCGCGTGTGGGGCGCGAACCCTCAGGCCTTGCGTTCAATTCGATCCTGCAACTGGAATCCGAACATGGCATTCCACGCAACCCCTTTATCAATGCAGGCGCTTTGGTCACAACCGATGCCATTCTTGCCGGCCACGCCCCGCGCGAAGCCTTGGGGGAAATCCTGCGTTTTATCCGTGCGGCAGCAGGCGACGATGATATCCACATCAACCCAGCGGTCGCGCAGTCCGAGCAAGACACAGGCGACCGCAATCTGGCGCTCGCACATTTCATGCGGGCCCATGGGAACATGAAAAATCCCCCTGCCCTGACCTGCGGCACGTATTTCCATCAATGCGCCATCGAGATGACCTGTCTGCAACTGGCCCGCGCGGGGCGATTCCTGATGGGCGGCACGGGCGCGCCAAACCTTGTCAGCCCCGAACGCGTCCGCCGCCTGAACGCGCTGATGATGACCTGCGGGCACTATAACGGATCTGGCGAATTTGCCTTCCGCGTGGGGCTTCCGGGCAAAAGCGGTGTCGGCGGTGGTATTCTGGCCATCGCACCGGGATGCGCGTCCATCGCGGTATGGTCACCCGGACTGGACCAGAACGGCAATTCCCAGCTGGGAACTTTGGCAGTGGAACGGCTGGTGCATGCGACCGGATGGTCGGTTTTCAGCTGATGTGTTGAAAACACCTTGCAGATGCGCTGCGGTGCTTGGCAAACATGGTGTAAGAACAAACACAGGTAGAGACCAACGATGCAGAAACTGACACGCCGCGTCATATGTGCCGGAGCACTTGCACTGCTGGCCGGTTGCGGCAGAAGCAACCGCCAAACTGAAACACCGCGCCGCCGGAATATCCCGCTCTATCCCAATGAGACGCCTGAACTGCGCCGTCTGATCAACAAATATGCCGATGTGCACGGGATTCCGGTCACTCTTCTGCACCGTGTGATCGTCCGCGAAAGCACACATAATCCTGCCGCACGCAACGGGCCCTATTACGGGCTGATGCAAATCCATCCGCAAACAGCGCGCTCCATGGGCTATCGCGGCGCACCCGAAGGGCTGTTGGACGCCGAAACCAACCTTATCTACGCGGGGCGTTACCTGCGCGGGGCATGGCTGGTGTCGGACGGGGACGAGGCGAACGCCGTCAGCTGGTATGCGCGAGGCTATTATTATGAGGCAAAGCGGCGCGGATTGCTGGAAGAGACAGGCCTGCGCTAGGCAGAATGTATTTGTGCGGAGATCATCGGCGATTTCCGGCCATAAGCTTGCGCTTATGACACGCCGTATAAACCGGATGCCACTATGATGCCCGACCGAAACACCCGAAGTCTTCCCCAGGCAATAACGTCATTGCCGCTCATACACACCGGGACACCGGTGAACCCAATTGAAGGAAGACACCCATGAAGAAACTCGCACTTGTCGCCATGATCGCGCTCGCAACACCGGCACTCGCCGAAGACGTAACAATGGACAGCATTCTCGGGACCACCCTGCAAGAAGTCCAGACATCGCTGACCGAGATGGGCTATGAAGTCCGCAAAGGGGAAATGGGAGACGGGAAAATCAAAGTCTATTTTGTCCGCGACGGCCAGATGGGTGAGGTTTATGTAAACCCGCTCACCGGTGCGGTCATGAAACTGGATCTGAAGAGCTAAGATGATGACCCAAACCAAGAACATATCCAGCGGGCGCGCAAGCGCCCGTGACATCACGGTCTGGGACCCGCTTGTGCGATTGATCCATTGGTCTCTGGCCCTGACCATCTTGCTCAACGGCACCATTATCGAAGATGAAAGCAAGGCCCATGAATTGATCGGCTATACCGCTCTCGCGCTTGTCGGCCTGCGCCTCGTTTGGGCATTTATCGGCCCTCAACACGCGAGATTCACGGCATTTCCGCCCAGTCCGCGCCGTGCGATCCATTACGTAAAGGCGATGATTGCGGGCGACCGGTCGGTGCATCTGTCACATAACCCGCTCGGGGCGCTGATGGTCTATAACATCTGGCTGAGTGTCATCGCGATCGGCGTGACCGGCTATATGATGACAACGATCACCTTTTTCGGTGTCGACTGGGTCGAGGAAATGCATGAGGTTGTTTTCGGCTGGCTATTGTTTTCCATTGCGCTGCATGTTGGAGGGGTCGTCTTTGACACATGGCGCTCGGGTGTTCATCTTGTCCGGGCGATGATAACCGGACGCAAAGCCATTCCTGAAGGCCGCGAGGTGCTATGAGGGTGAAAATCAGGCCAGAGAGAAACGAGGAAAGGCGCGCAACGATCCTTGCGGGCCTTATCCTGTTGCAGGCTGTCTGCGCGCTTTTCTTTATCACCGATGTGATTGAGGACTATCGCCATGACGGGCAATTGGACGGTCCGCATATGATCCTTGAAGCCATCGCAGCTATTGCGCTGATCGGCGGCGTGATCTTTCTGATGGTGGAATTGCGCCACTTACTGCAGCGGATGGCTGTCATGCAAACCGGACTAGAGGTGGCACGCGGAAACCTTGCCGATGTGATCGATGCGTTTTTTGAAGAGTGGCACCTGACCAATGCCGAACGCGATGTTGCCCTTATGATCCTCAAAGGGTTCGACAACGAAGCCATTGCGGGGCTGCGTCATACGGCCGCCGGCACTGTTCGGGCACAGGCGACCAGCATCTATGCAAAATCCGCAACAGACGGGCGTGCCCAGTTTATCAGCCTGTTCATGGAAGAATTGCTGGCCGGCGATATCGGGACTGTCGCCCCGCACGCAGGGGATTCATCAAAGCAAGGGCCGACAAGGGATGGGTCATCCCCTGTCAGATGACGGGAGATGACCGGATTAGAGACAGTTTCAGCCCACACGCACCCAGTTCTGGCTGGAACACAGCAGACCACCGGCAACACAGCCGCGTAGACGCAGCGCATTTCCGTCAACATCCATTTTCCCGATGTATATCTTGTTGTTCGAGGGACGCCAAACCGACCCTTCATAGGCCCCGCCACCCTGTGGGACCATGTCGATCACCAGTGTCTTGCCGATGTTCTCGGACTGATACTCGCCATCGGCGTTAAACGTCCGGCTGATCACACCACAGACAGCAGCACCGCATGGGGCGATTGTGATATGCGCATATGCGCCGTCATCTACCTCGGTTTGCCACACGCCAAGGGCCGCGTCCTGGGCGGATGCAGCGGTTGCAAAGGCAACCAGTGAAGCGGCCAAAATCAAAAATTTCTTCATACTCAATTCCTCCCTGAGTTCTGATGCCGATCATGAGAGCGAAATGCCTTTGCGATCAAGAAAGACGTTGGGTCAAAGCCCGCGTTGCAATCCCGCGCTACGCATGCATAAACGCGCACAAACGCGAAAGGTGTCCCCACGATGATCCTCTATCCTGCCATTGACCTGAAAGACGGAAACGCAGTGCGGCTTGTGCATGGCGATATGAATCAGACGACAGTTTTTCATGAAGACCCCGCAGCACAGGCCAAGGAATTTGTCGCCGCAGGCTGTGCGTGGTTGCATCTGGTCGATCTCAATGGCGCTTTCGCAGGTGAACCCGTGAACGCGGCACCTGTTGAGGCGATACTGAAGGCCTGCCCTGTTCCCGCACAACTCGGTGGCGGCATCCGCGACATGGCCACGATTGAACGCTGGCTCGACAAAGGGTTGGCACGCGTGATTCTGGGCACCGTCGCCGTGGAAAACCCCGATCTGGTCCGCGAGGCGGCACGCGCCTTCCCCGGCCAGGTGGCGGTCGGCCTTGATGCGCGCAACGGGCGCGTTGCCACACGCGGCTGGGCGGAAGAAACCGACGTGATGGTCACCGACCTTGCCAAATCATTCGAGGACGCAGGGATTGCCGCGATCATCTACACTGACATTCTGCGCGATGGCGCAATGAAAGGCCCCAACATTGATGCGACCGCTGACCTCGCACGCGCCGTCAATATCCCCGTGATCGCCTCTGGTGGTGTCTCGTCGATGGACGACCTGACCGCGCTCAAAGCCACTGGTGTGATCTCGGGTGCAATATCGGGCCGCGCGCTTTATGACGGGGCGATTGATCTCAAAGCGGCTCTGGCTGCACTCCGCTAGCACCTTATCTTTGAAAAAACCCCGAACAGCACGCTTGCGGCACGCCCTGCCCGCGCTTAGACAGAACCCATGCTGAAAACCCGCATCATCCCTTGTTTGGACGTCGCCGAAGGCCGTGTCGTCAAAGGCGTGAACTTTGTTGATCTGATCGACGCAGGCGATCCGGTGGACGCCGCGATTGCCTATAATGCGGCGGGTGCGGATGAGTTGTGTTTCCTCGATATCATGGCCACGCAGGAAAATCGCGGAACGATGTTCGATCTGGCGACCCGCACAGCCGAGCAGTGTTTTATGCCGCTGACCATTGGCGGCGGTGTGCGCACGCACCATGATGTGCGTGATCTGCTGCTGGCAGGAGCCGATAAGGTCAGCTTCAATTCTGCCGCTGTCGCCAACCCCGATGTGGTGGCCGAGGCTGCGATGCGGTTCGGTTCGCAGTGCATTGTCGTGGCGATAGACGCCAAGACAGTCGCGCCGGGCAAATGGGAGATTTTCACCCACGGCGGACGGCGTGCAACGGGCATTGATGCGGTGGAGTTCGCCAAAACTGTTGTGGAAAAAGGCGCGGGTGAAATCCTGCTCACATCAATGGACCGCGACGGCACAAAGGCAGGTTTCAACCTGCCGCTAACCCGCGCTATTTCCGACGCGGTTGATGTGCCTGTGATTGCCTCGGGCGGCGTGGGCACGCTGGATCACCTTGTCGAAGGTGTGACTGAAGGTGGCGCCTCTGCCGTGCTCGCGGCCTCGATCTTCCACTTTGGCACCTACACCATCGGCGAGGCCAAGGCCCATATGGCCGCCGCTGGCATACCTGTGAGGCAGAAATGACCCTGAACGATCTGGCCGCCACAATCGCTGCACGCAAGTCCTGTCTCAGGGACCGGAGAAATGCGCAGAGAAATTCGGTGAAGAGGCGATTGAAGCCATTATCGAGGCAGTCAAAGGCGACAAGGCGCGCCTGACCTCGGAAGCGGCGGATGTGCTTTATCACCTGCTCGTCATGCTAACCGCCTGTGATGTGGCACTGGACGATGTGATCGCTGAGTTGTCTGCGCGCCAAGGCACTTCGGGTATCGCCGAGAAAGCCGCGCGCAGCTAACTGCGCGCGGCCCATGAAACGACTACCTTCCGCGCGAGACCCATTCGAGGATCTTTGACGAAATCCGTTCGTCCTCGGCCTGCTGTCGTGCCTGCTCGGCCTCTTGTTCCGCCAGTGCTGCCAAACGCGCCTCTTCTGCAAGACGTGCCTCTCGGGCCTGACGCGCCGCCTCGATTGCAGCAGCACGTTCAGCCTCAAGCCGCTTTTGTTCTTCTGCCTCAAAGGTTTCGCGGTTGAACTCTTCAACCCACTCGGGCTTGAAACCATCGCGTTTTGTCGTCACCTCTTTGCGAGGAGCGGGTGTTTCGACGCGCTTTTGTGCATCTGCACTCAAGACATGCTTGTTGGTTTCCTCGATCAGCTCGCTCAAGGTTTTTGTCAGGGTCTTGTTTTCCGGTATCTTGACCGTTTTGACCTTCTTGGTTTCCTGCTCGATCAGGTCCAACCATTCCTTCGCAGACTGGATGCGCTCTTTGGGCGACACGCGCATTGCCTGGTCGATTGCTTGCAAAAATGCGGTTTCATATTGGGGAAAGCGCCCTGTGATGGGCTCATAAGGATCAGGTTCACCGCCCGCCATCGCTGACACGCGGGTTTGACTGTTAGGCGGCGCTTCACCCGAAATCAGGTGGTACATGGTGGCGGCCAGTGCATAAAGGTCACTGCAAGGACCCTGCACACCGCCTGCAACGTAGAATTCATGCGGTGAATAGCCGTCTTTGACAACAAGCATCGTCGAAACGGCATTGGTCTTTTGGCTCGCATCTTCGCGGGCAGCACCAAAGTCGATCAACGCAGGCGTGCCCCATTTATCCAACAGAATGTTATCGGGTGAAATATCACGGTGCAGCAGGTCGTTGCTGTGCACCAGATCAATGGCGTCCAGCACTTTCACCAGAATATCGCGTACCTGATCGGGGCTTAGCGCGTCATTATCATCCTCGATCACATCAAGCAGGTCGCGCCCCTCGAACAGATCCAGCACCATATAGGCGGTACCGTTTTCTTCAAACGCCTGATGGACGCTGACGATGTTGGGGTGGCGCAACTTGGCGATACTGCGCGCCTCGCGCATGAACATCTCAACGATCTGGCGGTACTGGGCATCATGGGCGGGTGCGTTCACAGTGACGCGGTTGCCAAAACGCATACAGACCGATTCAGGAAAGCACTCTTTGATCACAACAGGACGTTCCAGAAACGTGTCCATCGCCAGATAGGTTATCCCGAATCCACCCGCGCCAATCTGACGGTCAATCTTGAACTTACCATCCAGCAGTTCCAAGCCGGTCGGCAAACCCTGACCCTGAACCTGACTTTCGTAGGTCTGTGATGCGTCAATGATGCGTGTTTCTTGCATTGATTATCCATAGTCGTGAGGCACAACGGGAAAAACAAAGACTGATACTGGAACTAACCTATAGGTGTGACAGCGGGCCCATGAGTCAATGACGAAACATTTGCAATTTAATGCGTATAGAATCGGCTTACCGCACCATCTCGCTAAGCCTGTCCGGCAATTGTGCCATTCTTGTGGCACGTTAGGACTTTTTTAATAAAATCGTTCGTTTACAACTGCAACTTTGACGAGATTATGCCCGTGGCAAAACCCGCCATGCGCAATTCCGAGAACAGTCTCTGGTATTCGATCTTCGGACAACGGTCCTCGATCACATCGACGCCGCGGGCTTGCGCCTCTGCTGCGGCCTGCGGATGTGTCACGCCGATCTGCATCCAGATTGTCTGCAGGTTGGGCCAACGTGCAAGTGATGCCGCCACGATAGGCGGCACCTGTTCCGACCGGCGAAAGATATCGACCATATCCACATCATCAGGAATTTCGGACACGTCACTATAGACCTTTTCCCCCAACAGCGTCTGGCCTGCCAAACCGGGGTTCACAGGGATGATCCGGTAGCCTTTGAGGCTGAGATAGCGGGCCACGTAAAAGCTGGGGCGGACTTCATTTGCAGACACGCCAACGATCGCAATCGTTTTCGTGCGCTTCAGAATCGTACGGAGGTGCTCATCGGAATAGCTCATGGCGCAACTTACACCGGACAATCCAAAGAAAAAAGCGCCCGGCAAAACCGGGCGCAAGTCGTGGAACGAGGGACAGTGAGACAAAGCGCGCGTGTTCCGGAGACGCGCTTTCAATCCTTATCTTTGCACGGGAGGTGCACAAACGAAGGGGTACTCAGGCAAATGTGATGTGGCGTGTCCAATGCGCGATGACGCGTCAGTCGAAAATCTCGTCAACCACATCTTCGACAACATCCCAGATTTGCGACATCACGCGGCGGCCAAAGCTCTTGGATTTCTTGCGCTTTACGGGCCGCTCATAGCGGTATTCGGGATATTTTTCGACCCGTTTGCGCGGCGTTGGGCGGGTGGGTGCTACCGCTGGTGCAGTTTGCTTTGGCAACATTTTAAGCGCACGCAGGGGTGCGCCACAGTTGCTGCATGTCAGCTCATGCCGGTCATGGCCGCGCAGGACAAGGGCCGCTTTGGTGCCGCAATAACAACATGTCGCAATCTTTGTGGCAGCCATCAATCCGGTCCTGTCCTTCAGCCTTTGACAGCATATAGGGCAACTGCCGCCGCATTTGAGACGTTGAGCGAGCCAAATCCGGCTGCTGCGTCGATTTTCACCAGTTCGTCGCAGGTTTCGCGCGTTTTTTCACGCAATCCCGGCCCTTCGGCCCCCATCACCAGTGCAACAGGGCGATCACGCTTGCCTTCGACCGCTGCCTCGATCGTGGTTTCAGCCTCACCATCAAGGCCCAGCACAAGATACCCCATGCCCTTCAGCGCCTCCATGGCATCCGCCAGATTGCGCACCCGCAAATAGGGTTGCCGCTCCAGTGCCCCACTGGCCGTTTTCGCCAAAGCGCCTGTCTCGGGGGCGGAATGACGCTGGACCGCGACAACAGCGCACGCGCCAAAGACTTCGGCAGACCGCAGGATCGCACCCACATTGTGGGGATCGGTCACGCGGTCAAGCAGCACAATGCGCGGCGGCATGGGGCCATCGCCCAGCGCCACATCTTGCAGGCTGCCCCAGTCCAGCGGTTTGACTTCCAGTGCCGCCCCCTGATGCACAGACTGCGGATCAAGCGGGGCTGCAAATTTGCGCGGATCGGAGATCTCAGGTTCCATCCCGCTTTGCGCCACGGCATCGCCGAGGCGTTCCAGCGCATTGCGCGTCACCACCAGCCGCAGCTTGGTACGGGCGGGATTTTCCAGCGCGTCACGCACCCCGTGCAGACCAAACAGCCAAACGGTTTCCTGCGCGGCAATCCGTTTGCCCTGCTCTTTTGCAATCACCCACTTTGGCTTTTTCATCTGCTTTCCTATCGCGCATGTTCGCCCCCGCGATACCCCACTCGGGCGTGGCTGTGAAGAGGATCACATCTAACCCCACTTTTGCGGTTGACGCACCCTGGGGGCGCGGGTAATCAGCGCTTGGTTGGGCGACAGGCCGCAAGGTGTGGCAGGGGACTGTAACTCCCTCGAGGCGACTCACGCCTGGTTCGATTCCAGGGTCGCCCACCATTTTTCAGACAATGTGAGTCAGCTACGAGGCAGTGCAGATGCCTTACCGGCAGCCACGGCGCGCCTTGTCTTGGCGGCTAGCTGCGACGCACACATCATCGCCAACCGGTCGCGCGGGGGCAGTTGACCCTCGACGTGGTCTTGCTGTTCCGCGATGATGAGGTGACAGTCAGGGGGCGGGTCGTTTTCGATACCCTTGACGTGATCGCACGTCCCTCGGAAAGCCGGACCAAATGCAACAGACCACCACCGACCGATTGAAGACAGCCCTGTTGCTGTTCTCCGTCGCGGGCCTGTTGGCGGGTCTTGCACTCTACTTCACTGGAAGAACTGATGCTGCCAGCTTCCTGTGGTTTCTAGGCGTTGTGCCCGTACTCGTAGCGCTCGTGGTCGAGATCATCCGCAGCCTTTGGCAAGGCGAGCTCGGATTGGACATCGTCGCAGCGCTCTCAATGACCGCAGCACTTGTCTTTGGTGAAACACTGGCCGCGGCCGTCGTCGCGGTCATGTATTCCGGCGGCACATTTCTGGAAAGCTTTGCCGAAGGCCGCGCGCGTCGTGAAATGCATGATTTGTTGTCACGCGTGCCCCGCACGGCAACCCGACACAAAAATGATAGTTTGGAAGACATCCCGCTGGAGGACATTCAACCGGGTGACCTTTTACTGATCCGGCAGGGCGACGTTGTTCCCGTCGATGGCACAGTCGCCTCCGAGGGCGCTTTCGTTGACACGTCAGCACTTACAGGTGAATCGCTGCCTGCGCGTCTGCTCCACGGCGCAGAGGCCTTGAGCGGCGCGACAAATGCGGGCGAACCCTTTGACCTGACAGCGACACGGCTAGCCAAGGACAGCACCTACGCCGGAATCGTGCGTCTGGTCGAAGAGGCCCAACGCTCCAAGGCGCCCATGGCCCGCCTCGCGGACCGTTGGTCGCTTGGGTTTCTTGCCGTCACGGTCACGATCGCCTTTGCCGCCTGGTGGTTCACGGGCGATCCGATCCGGGCGGTGGCCGTGCTTGTAGTGGCGACGCCCTGCCCTTTGATCCTTGCGGTGCCCGTCGCACTGGTGGCCGGTCTGTCGCGCGCCGCACATTTCGGGATCCTGATCAAAGGTGCCGGACCGCTGGAGACGATGGCCCGGATCGGCACGCTGATCCTCGACAAGACCGGCACGCTGACGGACGGGCGGCCGCAGATCGTGTTCATCGACAGCCAAGACGGCAATGATGGCGATGAAATCCTGCGCCTTGCCGCGGCACTGGATCAGGCGTCGCAACACCCTGTCGCACAAGCCGTCGTCGCGGCGGCGAAGACGCGCGATCTTGTGTTACCGATCCCGTCCGAGGTCACCGAGATCCCCGGAGAGGGGGTAACCGGCCAAGTCGAAGGGCGCGCAGTGATTGTCGGGGGGGCCGATTTTGTCGCCCGGCGCATCGGGCATCCGGCAGGCGATCACCCCGCAGGTGCGGCCGGATCTGTCCTTGTCGCCGTCGCGGTTGACGGCAAAATGGCGGGGCATCTTGTGATGGCTGATCCCTTGCGTGAGGGAACGGGCGCCATGCTTGCGGGGCTGCGCCGCCAGGGGATCACGCGCATACTTCTGGCGACGGGTGACAGGGCGGCGGTCGCAGAGCGGATCACCAAGGACCTCGGGCTTGATCGCGTGCGCGCGGGACTGACACCGGACATGAAGGTGCAACTGGTGCTGGACGAGCGCAAAAGCAGACCGGTGATGATGGTGGGCGACGGGGTCAACGATGCGCCTGCGCTTGCCGCTGCGGATGTGGGCGTCGCCATGGGCGCGCGGGGTGCGGCGGCCTCGGCCGAGGCGGCGGATGTTGTTTTGCTGGTGGACCGGGTTGACCGTCTGGGTCAGGGGATCGAAATCGCGCGCTGTGCGCGCCGTATCGCGGTCCAGAGTGTGATCGCAGGTATCGGCCTGTCGGTTGCGGGGATGATTGCTGCGGCATTCGGCTATCTGACACCGGTTCAGGGCGCGCTCTTGCAAGAAGCGATCGACGTGGCCGTTATCCTGAACGCGCTGCGAGCGCTTTGGATTGAGCCGGCCGGCACAACAGAAAACCGCAACACGTTCGGACCTGACAGCAAGGCGCCGGTATAGGCTGGACGAAAACGGCGAATTCAACCAATATTACAGGGAAATCTTAAAGTAATGCAGCCGGTCGTCTTCATGCAGGAGATAACGCCCTGCGTCGTCAGTTCAGGTCCGGTTGCCGCATGATCCCCAAGATAATCCATCAAACATGGCGCGATCATAACCTGCCGGTTCCGAGGGCATGGCCCGAAAGCTGGCAGCGGCATAATCCGGATTGGGAATATCGTCTGTGGACCGACGACGATCTGTTTGCATTCGTTCAAACAAATTATCCCGAACTGGAAACGCTCTACCTGTCCTATCCCAAGCCGGTACAGCGGGCGGACATGGCGCGCTATCTGCTCTTGCATCACCACGGCGGCGTTTACGCTGATATCGACACGGAATGTATGGCCCCGCTTGATCTTATCGCAGGCGAAGAACGGATCATCTTTTCCGCAGAACCGCTTGAGCAGGCATTCCATGCACATCGTTTGGGCATGGATCTGGTACTGTCAAACGCAGTGATGGCAAGCCCCAAGGGACACCCGTTCTGGCGCTATCTCTGCAAGGCGATGGTCCGTTGTCAGCATGGCAAGGCGCATGTCCTCGAAACAACGGGGCCGCTTTTGCTGACAGGGGCGTATGAGACCTATCGCGACAAGGATACAATCTCGGTCAGTTCCTGCCATCTCTTCAATCCGCTCAATATGGCATTGACCGCCAGCCCCAGCCCCCGTTTCGGGGACTACGCGCATCACACAGTTGCGCACCATTATTGGGGCAGTACCTGGTTCTCTCGGACCAGAAACACACGGCGCATGCGTTTGGAATTCAAACTGCGCAGAGCGATCCACCGGCTCACCAGTGGTCCTGTGCTGACAAGGGCAGAAATGGCAAAGCAGATTGATACTGCTGTCCTGCACCGACCGATCAACGCGCAAGACGTGAATATCTCCATTCTGATCCCTATCCGCGACGCAGCCCCATTCCTTGAACGCTGTTTTGAGCTTCTGACACAGCTGACCTACCCCAAAGACCGCCTCAAGATCGTCTTTTGTGAAGGCGACAGCCGCGATGACACGAAAGAAAGGCTTGCTGAACTGGTATCGGCCCACAAACACATGTTTCGCGCCATTGACGTGACCACTTTGGAAGTCAACTCAACCCTCGACCGCGCCAAACGATGGTTGCCTGCCTTGCAGCGCGAACGCCGGTCAAATCTGGCAAAGGTCCGCAATCATCTTATTGATCAAGGGATCACGGAGAACGACGATTGGGCGCTCTGGATTGATGTTGATGTCTGCGATTACGCGCCCGATATCATCGAACGCCTGCTGTCGGAACACGAGAAAGTCGTGACACCTGACTGTGTGTTGGACTGGGACGGGCCAAGCTATGATATGAACGCGTTTAACGATGCCGGCGAACACAAGAATCTGAGCTACTACAGGTGGGTCAGGAACGGCATCTACATGCCCCCCGCGCATCACCACACGCGCAGGCATCTGCATGTGTTGCGGTCTTTGGACCGCGTGCCGTTGGCATCTGTCGGGGGAACGATGCTCTTGGTCCATGCGGCGGTCCATAAGGCTGGCGTGCGGTTTCCTGAACTGCCTTATGACGACTTGCTTGAAACCGAAGGCTTCGGGCGGATGTGTTGCGATTTTGGTGTGCTGCCGATCGGCCTGCCGAACGTGCAAATCCGCCACGTGAGGAGTTAGGGGACGCATGCATAGCCCGCGCATGTTGCACCTCGCCTCTGCGCACGGCTAGAAGGGTGAAGGATTTACAGGATCAGCACATCTATGGCCAAGCCGCCGAAATCGACAGCCCCTTTCAACATCCTGATCATCGGGCAAGGCGGACGTCTTGAATATGAGGCACTGCTTTTCGCAGCCTCGTTGCGCAACTATGCGCCCAAATTTGCAGGCCAACTCTATGTCGCCGAACCGCAGCCCGGCCCGCTGTGGGACCGCGACCCGCGCATGTCCGCACCCGTCAAAGCACAGCTTGCCGCCTTGGGTGCGCAAGTTGTCCCCTTCATATCGCGCCATTTCGGCCAGTCCTATCCCTACGGCAACAAGATCGAAGGATTGCAGGTCCTGCCCGCAGGCGAGCCTTTTATCTTCTTCGATACCGACACGCTGATCACCGGTGAATTGGCCGAAATTCCTTTCGATTTCACCCGCCCTGCTGCGTCCATGCAGCGCGAGGGCACATGGCCTGTCGAAGAACTTTACTGGCCCGGCTACACCGCGATATGGAAATCGCTTTATGACCGTTTCGGGCTGGATTTTGAAAGCTCGCTCGACCGCGCGCAGCCGGATGAATATTGGGAACGCTATCTGTACTTCAACGCCGGTTGGTTTTTCGGGGCGGACCCTGCAGAGTTCGGCCAGAGATTTACCGATTATGCTGTCAGCGTGCGCGACAACCCTCCGACTGAACTGGTCATCCAGCCGCTTGATCCCTGGCTCGACCAGATCGTTCTGCCCTTGGTTATTCATGGCTTGGGTGGCGGCAGACCGGGGCCGGAACTGGCGGGGCTCGACGGGGGTGTCAGCTACCATTACCGGCTCTTGCCGCTGTTCTATGCAACTGCGACAGATCGACAGGTGGCCGTGCTGGAAGAGGTCACGGCCCCCAACAAGATCAAGAAGCTGCTCAAACTCTACGAGCCGTTCAAGCGGATGGTCTATCAGGGACGCGGCGCCAAGGTGCGCGCCCTGTTTGATCGCAACAACCTGCCCCGCCACGAAAAAGCGATCCGGAACAAGATCAAGGCGGCAGGGTTCTGGATGCGATGACTGCGGCGGTGGTGCGCGCGCAGATTAAAGCCGACTGGAAACGCCTGGAATATCGACGGTTCCAAACACGCGGCCCGTCGGCGAACCGGTTGGTGAACCACCCACAGGTTCCTCACTAACACCCAAGGTCAGGATACCTTCAACGGCGGCAATCTCCGGTGGCATCGCAATCCTGACTGTGTCGCCCTGCGGCCAGAGCCCCAC
>CAYZKE010000013.1:0-3205 GCA_964478505.1 uncultured Loktanella sp. | reverse complement strand
GGCCGCGGTGCAACCGGTGCCAGTTCGTCAGTCATCGACGCCAAGCGCATTTCCCAATCGGTTACGGCCTGTGCAAAGGCGCGGTCGGTTGCCAACAAACGCTTGGCCTCGGCCAATTCCTCGCCCGTCAACAGCCCCATCGCATATTCTGCGGCCATGACGTCCATCTCGTCGGGTGCTTGCTCTGTGGTCATCGTGCCATACACTCCCGCAGGGCTATCAGGCTCCGGCGCAACCATGTGCGCATCGTATTGAGCGGCACATTAAACTGCTCGGACAGTTCCTGATAGCTTTGCCCCTGAAGATATGCGCCTGAAATCGCGGCACGGCGGTCCGCATCCAACTCATCCAGGCACTGTGTAATGCGTTTTGCCTCAGAGTGGGCAATTGCCGCCTGTTCCGGTGACATCCCCGGAGCAGGGAGCCGTTCGCTATAATCGGCGACATCGTGATCCACGTGACGCGCACGCAGGCGGTCAATGGCCGTATTCCGCGCAATCGTAATAAGCCATGTCATCGGCGAATGGCCCGTCACCTGATAGCGACCGGCATTCTTCCAGACTTTGACATAGGTCTCTTGCATGGCATCCTCGGCTGCTGCGCGTTCAGTCAACACACGCAGACACACAGCGAATAGTTTCCCCGAGGTGGCATCATAAAGTTCCGAGAACGCCGTTTGATTGCCCAAAGCGGTTTGCGCAATCAGCGCTTCTATGTCGTCGCGGCCATCAGTTTTCATTGTTTTTCAATATCAGAAGGCCACGCATGGGTTACAAATGATGCAAAAACACTATCGGCAAAACAACATGTTGGCCAATGTCTTTCTTTCACAGAAAAAAACTAGAGCCGCGTGAAACTTTATCCAGTGCCCTGACGTGTTTTTGTCGATCTGCCGGACATAATGTCCCGTGGAATAACGATGGAGAGACACATGAAGAAATTTATTTCAGCTCTTGCCCTGAGCATCGCCGCAACCGGCGCATTTGCAGCCGCCCATGCCGTGACCCCCTCGGTCGAAGCCGCCAACCAGTCCGTTGCCAATGGCATCGTCAGCGCAAACATGGTTGTTGCCGCAGAGAACGGATGGATGGTCGTGCACAGAACCGATGCGACGATGGCACCGGGCCCTGTGGTCGGTTACGCGCCACTGCGCAAAGGTGACAATGTTGATGTCGCAGCAATCCTGACTGAAGAGGTCGCCCCAGGTGATATGCTGATGCTGATGGTGCACTCCGAGGCCGGTGGTACGGTAACAGGCGGCTTTGAATACACACTTGGTGCCGTAGAAGACGGCCCGATCCGTGTTGACGGAAACCTTGTGATGGCTGTGATCACCGCCGAGTAAGCGTCAGAAATTCTTTGGCCCAAGGTTCCGAGTTTTGCGTTTACGATATCGGGTCAGAGAAACGGATCGCCCGCAGCACCGTCCCCGGGTTGCGGGTGATCTTATTTTGCAAAGGGCAGCTTAAGTCGCGAAGACGCCGTCCATGTCGGCGTAGCCTTTGACTTCAATGGGGTTGCCCGACGGATCACGGAAAAACATGGTCCACTGCTCGCCCGGCTCGCCTTTGAAGCGCACGGAGGGTGCGATGATAAAATCGGTCTGACGCTCTTCAAGGCGCCCGGCCAATGCGGTCCAGTCTTCAAGCGGCAAGACAATCCCGAAATGGGGCATCGGCACCATGTGCTCGCCCACTTTGCCTGTCGGTTCATTGGCAAAGGGCGTGCCCAAGTGCAGGCTAAGCTGATGGCCGAAAAAATCGAAATCCACCCAGGTATCGGTTGAACGCCCTTCAGTCGCGCCCAGCGCACCGGAATAGAATTCTCGGGACTCGTCCAAATCCAAAACATGAAAGGCAAAATGGAATGGGTGCGGCATGATCTTGTCCTTTGCGAATGAGGGCCGTTGAGGTGTTCCGGCTTTCCGCCTACACCTAGCGGCAACAACTTTCAAAGGGGAGACCAGAAATGACCGACGGCCCAAGCTATGGCTTTGATACGCTGCAAATTCACGCAGGCGCCCGCCCTGATCCGGCAACAGGTGCGCGCCAAGTGCCGATCTACCAGACCACCGCCTATGTGTTCCGCGATGCCGACCACGCGGCGGCTTTGTTCAACCTCCAGGAGGTTGGCTATATCTATTCCCGCCTGACCAACCCGACCGTGGCCGCGTTGCAAGAGCGCATCGCGACGCTTGAGGGTGGTGTTGGCGGGGTGTGCTGCTCGTCCGGTCACGCAGCACAAATCATGGCGCTTTTCCCGCTAATGCAGCCGGGGCGCAATATCGTGGCGTCCAGCCGCCTCTATGGTGGCACCGTCACGCAGTTCAGCCAGACGATCAAACGCTTTGGCTGGTCCGCGAAATTCGTGGACTTTGATGATCATGCCGCAGTCGCGGCCGCCATCGACGACGACACCCGCGCGGTGTTCTGCGAAGCCATCGCCAACCCGGGCGGCCATATCACCGACCTTGATGCGATCTCTTCCATTTCCGATGCGGCGGGTATTCCGCTGATCGTGGATAATACGTCTGCCACGCCGTACCTTTGCCGCCCGATTGAACACGGCGCGACACTGGTCGTCCATTCCACCACCAAATACCTGACAGGCAACGGCACCGTCACCGGTGGCTGCGTTGTGGATAGCGGAAAATTCGACTGGGCCGCGAATGATAAATTCCCGTCCCTCAGCCAGCCCGAGCCTGCCTATCACGGCCTGAAGTTTGCCGAGACATTCGGCCCGCTGGCGTTTACGTTCCACGGCATTGCCATCGGTCTGCGCGATCTGGGCATGACGATGAACCCGCAAGCCGCACATTATACGCTGATGGGAATCGAAACACTGTCGCTGCGCATGGAACGTCATGTCGAGAACGCGATGAAGATCGCAAAATGGCTCGAGGATGACCCGCGTACAGATTACGTCACCTATGCCGGGCTTGAGAGCTCGCCCTATTCCAAACTGGTGCCAAAAATCTGCCCAAAAGGCGCAGGGGCATTGTTCACGGTCGCTGTGAAGGGCGGCTATGACGCCTGTATCAAGCTCGTCGATAGTCTCGAGATATTTAGCCATGTGGCGAACCTTGGGGATACACGCAGTCTGATTATCCACTCGGCCTCGACCACGCACCGTCAGTTGACGGCCGAACAGCAAGAGGCCGCAGGTGCTGGCCCCGGCATCGTGCGTTTGTCCATCGGGATCGAAG
>CAYZKE010000012.1:0-20007 GCA_964478505.1 uncultured Loktanella sp. | reverse complement strand
AGATTGCCGTCTCACCTATTCCGGATCTTGGGTTAGGGCAGGCGATCAACGATCGCCTGAAACGCGCCGCTGCCCCGCGCTAGCGGTCTTTTAGCCTTCTTTGCGTTCAATATAGCCTCGCAGTTCTTCGGCCTCTTGCCGCGCTTCACGCAGCCCGTCCATCGCTGCGCGCAATTCGGCTTCGGTCTGGCTCAACTGGTTGGTGATCTCGGCTTCGCGTTGTTGCAGATAGGTGATCGCCTGATCGCGGGTTTCCTCGGCTTCGTGCAGCGCTTGGGCCATTTTGTCCAATTCGCCGATTTCCGCCTTGGTCACGCGCGTAAAGCGGTTCACCAGCCAGCTTGCAAACCAACCCAGAACGAAGGCCACAAAAAGAATGACGGCCGTTGCGATGATGAATTCTGTTCTGTTCATTGGTTTCGTCTATTCGCTTTCTGCTGCGCCGTCATCTGCATCTGTCGCGGCCTCTTCTTCGGTCAATTCCTCGGCGAGTTCATCAAGGACCGACACGTCCTCGGCGGGCGGTTCCGGCAGGATCAGGCTGAACTCAATGCGCCGGTTTGCCTCGCGGCCTTCTTCGGTGTCATTGTCGGCAATCGGATTTTCCTCGCCAAAACCGATGGATTCGAAAGTGGAGACCGGCACCCGGCGTGCGCGCAAAGCTGTCAGAACCGCATCGGCGCGGTCTTGGGACAACTGTTGGTTCATCACTTCACGCCCCTGACTGTCAGTAAAGCCGGACACCCTGATCCGCAGATCGCCGCATTTCTTCAGGATGTCGGCAATATCGTCCACGACAGGCTGCGTATCGGCTGTGAGGTCGGCTGAACCGGGGTCAAAGGTGATTTTGCGCCCCTCCGTCACAGCAATAATCTGCGCGATACATTCTTCAGGCGTGGGCAGGCCCGCGATTGGGTCAAGCTCTTTGACATAGGTGATGTCGATATCGAAATCAGCGGTCTGCCCCAGCTTTTCGATCAGCAGCCGCGACACTGCGGCGCTGGCATTCTCGTTGCCGGTATTGCCGCGGACCGTCATATTTTCCGGCTCCACGATCACCGCGCCATTGGAGAGTTCCGAGAGCACCTCGATCCCTGCAAGAACGCGGACCGACCAGCCGGCAGGCAGCCCCTCGGCCACCCGTGTTCCCATCGTGATATTGCGCTGGGCAAAGCGGGCGCTGGCGAAATTCTCGACAACTGTATTGGTGATGTCATCGGGCACGCGCCCGCGTAGTTGCACCTCACCCTCGGGGCTGAGCGTGGCCGTGAACTGGGGCAGTTCCTCGGCCGTATCGCTTGGCAGATCGGGCAGTTCAGCCGTCAGGGCGAAGGCATCCGGGAGCGAATTTTCCAGACGGCCTACAATATTGTCAAATGTGGCTTGTCCGGTGCCCGCGGGTGCGATGAGCGTGACGTCCGTGTCAGAGACAGTGATCGTGCCGCCACCAATGTTTTTTACCGCAGTTATAGACTGTGCAACGGCCTCGCCCCATGTGCGTGAGGGTGCGCCGAGTGCAAAGACACAGTTCGCCTGCGCATCAAAGCCGGCCTCGGAAGCGGCGGCCATGATCTGGCTCAGCGCCTCTTCGGTGTCGACGGCACAGGCATCGAAACGTGCGCCTTCCTCATCAAGAATAAACCGTGTTGTGAAGGGCGAAATGACTGGCCGTGGCGCACTGATCTCGACCGAGACGCGTATCCCGTCTGGCATGTTGCGCGCCAGTGCGACTTCAAAGCGGCGCTTTTCTTCGGGGCTGTCAGAGATCGCATTTACGATCACGCGGTTTGCGTTCACCGAAATCTTTGATTTGTTCAGGATTTCGAGCGACCGCAGGGCATAATTCACTGCGGCGCGCCAGTTCGGTGGCGTTGGATAATCGGCGACCTCAAGAAGATCGGTGACCGGCAGCCCATCGGCGATATCGGTGATGCGTTCGGCCAGCGCTTCGCGGTCGGTTGTGGCAGGGATCAGTCCGATCAGTGATACACCGGCATTGTTGCGCAAGATCTCAATTGCGAATTGCGGTGGTTGGATGACCGCCGAATCGGTGACCGAAAGGTTGTCGATGACGCGGCTTGCATCGACCATGCCGCCCGCAGCCGAGATTGCGCGAAAGCGTACAGCCTCTGTCGGCGCCTCGCCTTCGAGTATGACCTGTAGCCCGTCACCAAGGACCGAGGCCCATTCGTAGCCCTGATCTACAAGGGTTTCCTGCACCGCCAGCACAGAGCGCTCTTCGACGACCGCCACCGTTGTGCGGGCGGCGGCGACCGACAAAAAGGCTGCGGCCGAGAAAACAATCAGGCGTATGAAAATGGCGGATAGGCGCATCTGGGTCCACTACTCGTTTGGTCTCTGCATAGGCCCAGTCGTCGCGGTGTTCAATCACACCAGGAGGGCTATGGCGAAAAACGGCAGAGGGATCAGTCCGGCGTTTCTGTTTGAACGGAAGAGCCGCAGTAGTCCGTCGTTGTCATCAGGGTCAAAGCGGCTGAGTTGCCATGTCAGGTGCCAGCCCAGCGCCCAAGGCCCGCCGATGGCGATGACCAAAGACAGGATAGACCGTTCCGAGGCCGCAAGCAGGACAGCCAGACCAAAGAGCACGATTGTGACGGTCAGAAAGAAACGCAGCCATTTGCGGGCGTTTTCGCCGAATAGGCGCGCGGTGGATTTCACCCCGATGAGCGCGTCATCTTCGGCGTCCTGAAAGGCATAGATGGTGTCGTAAAACAGCGTCCATGCGATACCCGCGAAGTAGAGCACGATTGGGACAGGGCCAATGCTATTGGTATGTGCGGCCCATGCCAGCAAGGCGCCCCAGTTGAACGCGATGCCAAGAAAGACCTGCGGCCACCAAGTGAAGCGTTTGGCGAAAGGATAGATCGCGACTGGCGCCAGTGCGAGGATGCCGAGAATGATTGCGGTCGGGTAAAACGTGATCAGGATCAGGAAGGCGACCAGCGCCTGTGCGACCATCCACATCAGCGCACCGCGCACTGTGACCTGACCCGAAGGAATAGGCCGCGACCGTGTCCGCGCGACGGATCCGTCAATATCGCGGTCTGTGATGTCGTTCCAAGTGCAGCCCGCGCCGCGCATCAAGAACGCCCCGATCCCGCAGCCGATAATTGTCCAAAGATCATGGCTGCCATAGCTGTCGGTCGCCAAAACCGCGAGCGACAGGCCCCAGAGGCATGGCAGATAAAGCAACCAAGTGCCGATCGGGCGGTCTGCACGGCTGAGCCGGAGGTAGGGCCGGCTGAAAGCTGGCGCAAGGCGGTCCACCCAATTGTCTTTGACGGCGTCGGCAACGGTGCCGCTCGGCTCTGGCATCTGGGAATTTTCGGTCATATGGTCCGCTCATGGCATCCAAGGTTCGGCTTTATGTAGATCAGGCTCTGGGGGAAGAGCAAACGGTTCCGCTGACGCGTGAACAGGCGCATTACCTTTTCGGGGTGATGCGGCTGGAGGAAGGCGCTGTGCTGTCGCTCATCAACGGGTCTGATGGTGAGTGGGATGCGCAGGTGGTGAAGGCGGGCAAGAAGGGTGGGGTGCTTTTGTGTTCGGCCCAGACGAAGCCACAGCAAAATCCGCCCGATTTGTGGTTCCTGTTCGCGCCGATCCGCAAGGAACGCACGGCCTTTATCGTCGAGAAGGCCGTGGAAATGGGGGCGGCACGGATTTGTCCGGTACAGACCGATTTCACCCAAAGCGCCAATCGTATCCGGCAGGATAAATTGCAGGCCCATGCCGTTGAGGCCGCTGAGCAATGTGGCGGTACTTTTGTTCCGCCCGTGGATGACCTGGCAAAGCTGGACCGCATATTGAAAGACTGGCCCCCCGAGCGGCAGTTGATGTTTTGTGATGAAGTCCTGATCGGCGATCCTGTGGCGCTCCCTGACATGCGTGGCCCTTGGGCGATCCTGATCGGACCCGAAGGCGGGTTTTCAGCTGCCGAACGTGATCGCTTGCGTGCCTTGCCTTTTGCGCATCCTGTCAGCCTCGGCCCGCGCATTCTGCGTGCGGATACGGCGGCAGTGGCGGCGTTGACCGTTTGGCAACAGGCCTTGGGCGACTGGCGATGATCCCTGCGCTTCCGGCAGACCGCCCCGCAATTGAGACTTTTCTGACCCGCCATATCACGACATCCATGTTTCCGCTGTCGAACCTGCGCCGCTATGGCATGGCAGGCGGGCATCCGCGTGCCATGCGGTTCTGGCTGCGTTGGAAGGCCGGTGCTTTGGTAGATGTGCTCTGCATGTCCGAGGAAGGCATGGTGTTCCCTCAATGCCCTACCGGCCCTTGGGGGGATGTGAAAGTGGTTCTGCACGGGGATAGTGTGAAGGGGATTTTGGGTGACGCGCCACAGGTGGCTGCCCTGCGCACAGTCTTGGGACTGTCGGGTGATCCGGGGCTGGATAAGACTGAGCCGCTCTATGCTTTGTCGCTGGATGATCTGGTCATCCCCGATGTCACCGGATTTCGTCTGGTCCCCCTGAAAGATGCGCCGCGCGCGCTGGTGGTTGGCTGGCGGCGTGCCTATCTGGATGAGGTGCTGCCGATGCCGGGTGAGGATAATGCCATGACCGCCGTCAAAGATATTGTCGGTTATCTCGAAGCGGATACCCACCGTGTGCTGTATGAAGGCAATACGCCCGTCGCGATGGCAGGGTTCAACGCAGTCCTGCCCGAGGCGGTACAGATCGGCGGCGTCTATACGCCCCCCGCGCTGCGTGCCTGCGGCCATGCGCGCCGTGCCGTCGCGCTGCAACTGGCCGAGGCGCGGGATGCGGGCACAAAGAATGCCAGTCTTTTTGCCGCCTCACCGCAGGCATGCAAAGCCTACGAAGCGATCGGGTTTCGCCGCACAGGCGATTTCCGTATTCTGGTCTATCAGGAACCACAGGTGATCTATGGATGATTTCTTTCGCCCTGAGGTGCGCGCCTTTTTCCGGCACTGGCGCGAAGTGCTCTTTGCTGTTGGCTTTGCGGTCTTCGGTATCTGGTGGGCTCTGACCGGGATCGGGATTACCCAATGGCTTGGCATCATTTTTATCGTGCTGGGTGCTGGTTGGGTGGTCGCGGCCCTGCAAAGGGCGCGCTTTGCCCAGGATGGGGATGGCGCCGGCGTGGTGCAGATCAGGGAACGGCGCCTTGCCTATTTTGGCCCACTGGATGGCGGCGTGATGGATGTGGGTGATCTGAGCAAGCTCGAGATAGACCCCACAAGCCACCCTGACCCAAGCTGGATATTGACGGGCATTGACGGGCAGGTGCTTGCCATTCCCGTCAATGCGGCAGGGGCCGAAGGTTTGTTTGATGTCTTTGCCGCCTTGCCCGATATCAAAACCAACACTGTGCTGGATGTGCTGTCACACACACCTGATGCGCGCGTGACCGTATGGAGCCGTGTCAAGCCGCTCTTGCATTGACACCGAGCTTGGTGCAGGTCACCGATAACACTTGATCAACAGCGGAGCGTTGCCTCATGTCCATTCCTCAGTCCGGCGGCGGCCCCATCGAGAATCACGATCAACTGGCCGAAGTCCTGTCCAAAGGGTGTAAACCCAAAGAGGATTGGCGCATCGGCACCGAGCACGAGAAATTCGGCTTTTGTCAGGATTCACTGCTTCCGCTGCCTTATGAAGGTGAGCGGTCGATCAAAGCGGTGCTTGAAGGGCTTGAGGGCCGTTTCGGCTGGGACCGTGTCGAGGAAGATGGCAAGATCATCGGCCTGACTAAAGATGGTGCCAACGTGAGCCTTGAGCCCGGTGGCGCCTTGGAATTGTCCGGTGCACCGCTCGAGACCATCCACCAAACCTGTGACGAGGTGAATGTCCATCTGGCCGAGGTCAAGTCCGTCTCGGACGAGATCGGCGTAAAGTTTATCGGCCTTGGGGCTGCGCCTGAGTGGACGCATGAGCAAATGCCGCTGATGCCCAAGGGCCGCTACAAGTTGATGAACAATTACATGGAAAAAGTTGGCACCATGGGGACGGCGATGATGCGCCGGACCTGCACCGTGCAGGTCAACCTTGATTTCGGCTCCGAGGCCGACATGGTGCAAAAGATGCGCGTGGCCTTGGCATTGCAGCCCGTGGCCTGCGCCCTTTTTGCCAACTCCCCGTTCTTTGAGGGCAAGGTCAACGGCCATAAATCATGGCGTTCACGCATCTGGCGCGATCTGGATGCGGCACGCACCGGCATGTTGCCCTTTGTGTTCGAAGAGGGTTTCGGCTTTGAGGCTTGGGTGCAGTGGGTTCTCGATGTGCCGATGTATTTTGTCTATCGTGATGGCAAATATATCGATGCGCTGGGCATGTCTTTCCGCGATTTCCTGAAAGGTGAGTTGCCTGCGCTGCCGGGTGAAAAGCCGCTCTTGTCTGACTGGGCGGATCACCTGACCACCGTGTTCCCCGAGGCCCGCGTAAAGCAGTATATCGAAATGCGTGGCGCGGATGGGGGCCCCTGGCGGCGGTTATGTGCTTTGCCCGCGTTCTGGACCGGGTTGATGTACGACCAGACCTCTTTGGATGCGGCGTGGGATCTGTGCAAGAACTGGACCGCCGAACAGCGCGAGGCGCTGCGTGTGGCGGGGTCAGTCGATGGATTGCAGGCACAGGTTGACGGGATCAACATGCATGATCTGGCGCGCGAGGTCGTTGCGATTTCGCACGCAGGTCTGAAGGCCCGGGCGAGACCGGGCGCCGGTGGCTTGATTGCTGATGAAACCCATTTCCTGAATGCGCTGCACGAAAGCATCGAAAGCGGCATGACACCCGCCGATGAGCTCTTGGCGCATTACAACGGAGATTGGAAGGGTGATCTGAAACGGATTTACGCCGAGTACAGCTACTAGGCCGCGTTCGCTGTGGGATCGTTTGACGTTCAAAGAAGCTGCAGCCAAAGGCAGCTCTGAGCCCGGTTTCCCCGGTTGCTAGTTGGCATTCAAATGGGATGCAGATGCACCGAAATCTACTGCTGCGCGGTTGGACGTGATGACTTGGAAAAACCGCTGGTGCTGCTCAGCCCGCAGAGAATGATTTGTCAGTATCTGCCGCGCGGCGCAGACCCGTTTCAACGTCAAATACATGGGCTTTGCCCTGTTCGATGTGAAAGCGGCGCACATCGCTGACGAGGGCCGCCTGATGTACACCTTGCAGACTGACCGTAAAGCTATCGGCCGACCCTTCGATTGCGCCATGCAAAAGAGTATTCGCACCAAGCGGTTCAGCCAATTTCACGGTGACACGTAACGGCCCTGCCTCATCTGGGACAAGATGTTCTGGCCGAACGCCTAGTTTTACTGGCCCGTCCGCGCCACTGGCCTCTGCAACAAACTGCCCCTGAAACAGAATTTTCCCACCCCTCACCTCTGCATCAACGATGTTCATAGCGGGGCTTCCGATGAACTGTGCGGCAAACAGCGTGCGGGGTGTTTCGTAGACTTCCAGCGGCGTACCGATCTGTTCCGCCACCCCTGCGTTCATGACGATCATGCGGTCCGCCATTGTCATCGCCTCGACCTGATCGTGGGTGACATAAAGAGATGTGATGCCCAGCTTGGACTGTAGCTCTTTGATTTCAAGGCGCATCTGCACCCGTAGTTTTGCATCAAGGTTCGACAGCGGTTCATCAAACAGGAAAACGGCGGGTTCACGCACGATTGCGCGGCCCATCGCAACGCGCTGGCGTTGCCCGCCGGACAGTTGCTTTGGTTTGCGGTCAAGCAGTGGTTCAAGTTGCAACAGCTTTGCTGCGGCAACGACTTTTGCCTCGATCTGATCCTTGGGCATTCTGGCGATTTTCAGCCCGTATCCCATGTTCTGGCGCACTGACATATGCGGATAAAGCGCGTAGTTCTGGAACACCATTGCGATGTCGCGGTCCATCGGTTCCTTGTCATTCGCGCGCTCGCCGCCGATCAAGACGTCACCGGCGGTCAATGTCTCCAACCCTGCAACAAGGCGCAGCAAAGTCGATTTTCCACAGCCGGACGGCCCAACGATGACGATGAACTCGCCATCCTCGATCTCGGTTGTGATGCCGTGGATCACATGGGTTGCGCCAAAGCTTTTCTTGACGTCCTTGAGGGAAACCGTTGCCATATCTTATTTCTCGCTATCGACGAGGCCGCGGATAAACAGCCGTTGCATACTGATCACAACGATCACCGGAGGGATCATTGCAAGAATCGAGGTTGCCATGATCACAGGCCAGTCAGCCGTGTCATCGCCTGATGGGAACATCTGTTTAATCCCCATGACGATGGTGTTCATTTCCGGATCGGTCGTGATCAGAAGGGGCCACAGGTATTGGTTCCACCCATAGATGAACAGAATAACGAACAGGGCCGCGACATTGGTCCGGCTCATGGGAACAACAATATCCCAGAAGAACCGCATCGGGCTTGCGCCATCAACGCGGGCCGCCTCGGCCAGTTCATCGGGGATCGTCAGAAAAAACTGGCGGAACAAGAATGTGGCCGTGGCAGAGGCGATCAGCGGAAAGATCAGACCTCCATAGCTGTTGAGCATCCCAAAGCCTGCAACGACCTCATAGGTTGGCACGATGCGCACCTCAACCGGCAGCATCAGTGTCAGGAAAATCATCCAAAAAAAGATCATCCGGCCCGGAAACCGGAAGTAGACGATCGCAAAGGCAGAGAGCAGCGAGATCACGATTTTGCCCACGGCAATGCCGATTGCCATGATCAGACTATTGAAAAGCATCGTCGCGACAGGGACGTTGACCCCTGAAAACAGCGCCTTGGTGTAGTTTTCAACGAACTGGTTGCCGGGCCAAAGGGGCATGGGTGGTCTGACGATCTCGGGCTGCGTGACGGTCGAGGCCACAAAAGCCAACCAGATCGGAAAGAAGATGACCAGAACGCCTATGATCATAAAGACATGGGTCAGCCACAGGCCCGCACCACGTTTCTCGACCATCCCATGGATTTCACGCGCCATCAGTAATGCACCCGTTTTTCAACAAACTTGAACTGGATGATGGTCAATAGACCCACCACGACAAGCAGGATGACAGACTGCGCCGAGGAAGACCCAAGATCCTGCCCGACGAAGCCGTCCGAGAAGACCTTATAGACCAAGATCGTCGTTGATTGTTGCGGCCCGCCAGAGGTGATCGTGTGGATCACACCAAAGGTTTCAAAGAAGGAATAGACCACGTTTACAACCAACAAAAAGAACGTCGTTGGCGACAGGAGTGGCAGAACGATCGTCCAGAACCGTTTCCAGAACCGTGCACCATCAATGGCTGCGGCTTCGATCACGGAGCGGGGCACAGCCTGCAGTGCGGCAAAAAAGAACAGGAAATTATAGCTGATCCGCCCCCAGGCGGATGCGACAACGACAAGTCCCATGGCCTCGCCGCCATTCAGCACATGGTTCCAGTCATAGCCAAGGGTGCCAAGGTACCAGGACACGACGCCCACACGGGTGTTGAACATAAACAGCCAAAGCACCCCCGCGATTGCAGGGGCGACGGCATAGGGCCAGATCAGCATCGTACGGTAAACGCCTGACCCTTTGATCAAGCGGTCCGCGATCACGGCAAGGAAAAGGGCCGGGATCATTGAGCACAGGGTGACCAGAATGGAGAAGATCGCCGTTGTCATAAAAGACGCACGGTAGAACCTGTCACTGAGAAGGAATTCAAAATTGCCAAGGCCCACGAATTGCGATGACAGGCCAAAGGGGTCGGGAATGAACAGCGACTGCCAGATCGCCTGACCCGCCGGATAGAAAAAGAAGACCGCGGAAATCAAAACCTGCGGTGTAATCAGCAATGCGGGCAGTAACCAGCCCCGAAATATGACGCGTTTTTCCATGGTCTCCCCGCCAGCAATCGGCAGGCCCCCTGCGAGGCCTGCCGTTTAGAACCTAGCGGTTCGCAGCTTCAAAGCGGCGCAGCAACGCGTCGCCACGCTCTTTGGCACTGTCCATCGCCTCTTGGGCGGATTTGTCACCAGCCCAGATCGCTTCGAGCTCTTCGTCGATGATACCGCGGATCTGATCAAACGACCCAAGACGGATGCCTTTGGAATTGGCCGTCGGCTCGTTTGCGGTCATCTGGATCACCGCGATGTCTGTCCCTGGGTTTGCTTCATAGAAACCAGAGGCAGCGGTTGCGGCGCTCGCTTCGGCTGTGATCGGCAAATAGCCCGTGTCCTGGTGCCACTTGGCCTGTACATCCGAAGACGACAGGAAGTTCAGGAATGCGCCGGCGCCCGTGTATTCATCGGCCTCGTGGCCTTCCATGACCCACAAAGAGGCCCCGCCAATGATCGTGTTCTGTGGCGCGTTGCCAACGCCTTCCCAATACGGAAGCGGACGCACATCAAAGTCGAATTCGGCCTCTGCGGTGATACCTGCGTACCCTGCCGAGCTTTCAGTAAACAACGCACATTCGCCGGAACGGAAGTTCGCACCACCTTCATTGCGACGTCCGGTATAGATGAATTTACCATCCTGCGCCCATTGACCCATCGCCGTCAGATGCGCGATCTGCGCTTCCCCGTTCAGCATCAATTCCGTGTCCACACCCGCAAACCCGTTGTCTTGAGATGCAAATGGGACGTCATGATAGGCCGAGAAGTTTTCCAGATGGATCCAGCTTTGCCAAGCTGTGACAAGAGGGCAATCCTCTCCGCCTTCCTGAAGCGCCGTCAGCACCGCATCGACGTTCTGCCATGTGGACAGGTCAGTGTCAGGATCGACGCCCGCTGCGGCCATTGCATCGCGGTTGACCCACAAAACGGGGGTCGACGCATTGAATGGCAAGGACAGCATGTCGCCTTCCGTGGATGTATAATACCCTTTGACCGCGCCGATATATGCGTCTTGATCAAGGGCCCCACCCGCTTGTGCCATGACTTCATATGCGGGGCGCACGGCACCTGTGGCGGCCATCATTGTGGCTGTGCCAACTTCGAACACCATAAGAATATGTGGCTGTTCGCCCGCGCGGAACGCCGCAATGCCAGCGTTCAGTGTTTCCGAGTAGTTGCCTTTGTGACTTTGCACGACAACATAGTCGCTTTGGCTTGCGTTGAATTCTTCAACTTGCGCCGCGACCAATTCGCCAAGACGGCCAGTAAACGCATGCCAAAACTGGATTTCTGTTTGCGCAGACGCGGCAATCGGCGTCAGCATTGTGGATACGGCGAGCGCGCCGATCATTGAATTTTTCATGTTTCCTCCCTGGTCACCATTATGGTGATTTGTCTTCTGATGCGTTCGGACAGAGTCCGTGTCAGCTTTCAGAATTCAAAACGAAACACAGCATTGATTGGATTGCAAGACGCCACTGCGAAGTGGTTCGCGGCGCGGCCTTAACCAATTGGGCTCTAACCAAAACAGTTTACACGCTCTCATGCGAATCCCCGCGCCGACCAGCGTGCGCTTTGGGCAACTGCGATCATAGCGTCATCGTGGGAAAGCTTGCGTGTCTTCTTCTTTTGACGGGCGTTGGTGGTCTTAAGACCGGAACCCAGTCAGCTCACGTTGTAATCCCGGTGCCAAGAGACTAGGTCAGTCATACACCAGTTGTTGTCTTCTGCGGCTCAGGCGCACCGCCTGACGGAACGAACGGCAACATTCTATCATGTAAATTCAGCTGTCACGCCCCTTAGCAAGGCTGTGATGTTTGGGAAGCTTGCCGATGTTATCGGGCGCGACCCAACGAACGATGCGGTGGATTGATCCGCGTTGGCGGCCGGATACGCGCAAGACTTGCGACCAGATATGAACAGCGCCCTGTCGACCAAAACGACTTGGAAACGGCCCTGACGCAAGAATTTATCTGCGCATAAAAACAGTGAGGCGGCGCTTTCTCCGTCAAAGGACCAAAAAATGACTTTTCCAGAATGGACGAAACCCAGCATTTACGGTGCTTTGGGTGGCGCAATCGCAGCGTCTCTCATTGGCTTCTCCTGGGGTGGTTGGACAACGAGCGCCAATGCCCAGACAATGGCGAGGGAGTTGGCAGCTGATGAAGTAACATTGGCGATGGTGCCAGTTTGCGTCAACATGTCGGTGACTGATCCAGAACGCACTGCGAAACTTGCCATTCTTCAGGATCTCTCTGGTTATCGCCGCCGCACTGCGATGATGGAAACAGGCTGGGCGACCCATCCAGGTTCAGACGTGCCAAACCGCGACCTTGCAGACGCGTGCATGGCGGGGCTTGCGTTGGATGGATGATAATTCAAAATCAAAGCTGCAATTGCCTCAAACAACCTGCGGAACACATCTCTTGGGAGACACCAGAATGATGTGGATGTTTTGTCTCGGTCCTGTCATCGCTCTGCTTATGTTTGCAATGCCGGTATTCGCTTAATCCATGTCCGAAAACGCCAGCGCAAAGAGCTATGGCGACGGATGGGAATGCAACAGGACTTTCGAAAGCCCAAAGGCCAGTGCCTTCTAAGAGGCTGCGTATTTGTCACGAAAGCCATGGGTTCAACGCGTGATAGCGACCATAGCGTTGCTCTCGGTGTCACCAACAAAAGGAAAACATCATGAACGTCGAACTTCTAAAATTAGACACCATCCGCCGTCCTGTCAGGGGTGCGCAAGCGCCGCCGCTGGCGCGTGACGCGCTGACACCACCGGCATCCGTCACGCAGACTGGAGTGCCGCCAACGGCAATTATCTATTGCGAGGGCAACTTTGCCAGGATTGATGGCAAAACCGCGAATGGCCTCGTGCGTCATTCACAGGCCTACAGGATACTTTCTGTCATCGATAGCGCCCATGGCGGCAATGACAGTGGTCAGGTTCTTGATGACGCAATGAACCACATACCGATCTTCGAAAACCTCGATGCTGCTGTGGCCAATGAAACTGTTGTTCCCGACACCTTCATCTACGGCATGGCGCCGTCTACAGGGCGGCTTTCGCCTGCTGATCGTGACGTGGTTCTGGATGCGGTGGCACGTGGTATGAACATCGTCAGTGGCCTGCATGAATATCTGAGCGACGACGCCGAAATTGCCACTGCAGCGTCTAAACGAAACGTCACTATCCGCGACATTCGCAAACCCAAGCCCAGTAAAGACATGCGATTGTTCGATGGCAGTGTCGCAAATGTTGATGCGCTCCGAATTGCTGTGCTTGGAACCGATTGTGCCATTGGAAAACGCACGACGGCCATCGTTCTGGCGCGCGCCTTGAACGCAAAAGGCATCAAGACCGTGCTTGTTGGCACTGGCCAAACGGGTTTGATGCAAGGCGCAAAATATGGTGTGGCCATGGATGCTGTGCCGCCGCAATTCTGCTGTGGCGAACTGGAAGGTGCGATTGTTGCAGCCGCGAAAGCAGAGCAACCTGATGTCATTCTGATCGAGGGCCAAGGTGCCTTAAGTCACCCGGCCTTCTGCACGTCCGCTTTTATTCTGCGCGGCAGCCAACCGGACGCTGTCATCCTTCAGCACGCACCAAAACGCACCCATCGCTGCGATTTCCCGAACATGCCAATGCCCACACCTGCAAGCGAAATTGCGTTGATCGAGGCATTTGCGGATACCAATGTCATCGGCGTCACACTTAATCACGAAGATATGTCAGACGCCGAGATCACAGATGCAATCGCGGCACAAAGCGAAAGTCTTGGACTGCCCGTCACCGACGCACTCAGCCGACCAGCGGGACATTTGTTGGCCATGGTTCTTGCTGCCTATCCCGGCTTGCAGCACGGGACACCTGTGGCCACGATATGAACAGCCCCCGCATAGAAGTCGATCTGAGCAAGCTACGCCACAACACCAGAACTATTGTCGGGCGCTTGAATGCACGGGGTATCTGTGTGACCGGAGTGACCAAGGCGATTTGCGGGCATCCAATCATCGTCAGAGCCATGCTTGACGGTGGCGTTGCTGGCCTTGCAGAGGCGCGTTTGCACAATGTGCAGAGGTTGCGCAAAGCTGGGGTGATATGTCCGATCACCTTGATCCGCACGCCAATGCTGAGCCAGGCCGATGATGTCGTGCAAGCCTGTGAGACAAGCTACAACACCGAGATGACTGTGATAGTGGCCCTTGCGGCGGCCGCCATCCGTCAAAACAGGGTTCACGGCATAATCCTGATGGTCGAAATGGGGGACCAACGCGAAGGGATCATGCCACAAGATCTCGGCGATATTGCACTGCAAGTGGTGGACATGCCCGGTGTCGCGCTGAAAGGCATCGGAGCCAACTTCGCTTGTCTGAGCGGGGTGGCACCGAATGCAGCCAATATGGAAACCCTATCTGCCCTTGCAAATAACGTTGAGCGGCAGTGTGGCCCGCTCCTTCAGACGGTATCGGGTGGCAACTCGGCAAACCTGCCTTGGGCGCTGGCAGGGCATGCCACCGGTCGCCTCAACGATCTGCGGATCGGCGAGGCAATCCTTTTGGGCAGCGATCCGATCTCTGGAGATCAGATAGGCGGAATGTTCAGGGATGCGTTTACACTGGTCGCCGAAATCATTGAGACTGACGTTAAATCGGTGCGCCCGTCCCTCAGCTTTGCTGATGCCACTTTGGCGAAACTGTGCCTTGTGCCAAACCCCCGAGAAACTAGACGATTGATCCTCGCCATTGGGCATCAGGACACTGACATTCTTGGGCTTTCCATGCCTGATGGAAATGTCCTTATCGGCGCAACAAGCGATCATCTTGTCATCGGCGCGCAACATGCGGCGCTGCGCGTCGGGTCCGAAATGCGGTTTCAGATGAACTACAGCGCATTGATGCGTGCCATGGCCGCCCCTGACGTCGGGCTTAAACTACTGCGGAACTACATCACGCCGCATCGGCGCGGTACCCCGGACACAGACAGGCATCTGGCATTGGTATGAATCACTCCGACCAGACATGCGCATCTTAACTCAACCAGGAGATTAAAAATTGGCGAAACTCACAAAAACAAGCGTGTTCAAAGCGCAAGCCCCGAAAGCGGAAACGCAGATGGACAAAACAACACGCATCGTCCGGAAAATGGCCGAGGATGATGCCGAGAAGAGGCAAGTCAAGATTAATCGTCTGCGCAATGCACGCCGCGAAAGGGAACAGAACACGTCGTCCAAGACATCGCGGTAATCCATAACACAGGCCTACCTAAAATATTTACGACGCGACAACAAGCTTGCTGCCTGCTCATTTTCAAGCTTCAGTAGCGCCATCAAAAGCTCCGGGGATTTACCGATGTCGCACTCAGAAGAGAGCGGAATAAAAACGCACTATATCTGTCAAACCTACATTGCGCAGAAGCCCGCGCATGACGGGCAATCAAGCCTGAAGATTGGCAAGCAGTTTCAATATTCGACAGCGGCTGAAGCCCAGAATAGAGCGGAACGCGAAGCCCAGTCCAAGGATTGCGCTGGTGCTGATGCCTATATGGTCAGTGAAGACCCCAACAGCGGCGAAGTCGGCACGCCAACCTTTCTCGTAAGGCTTGGCAGTGTTCCGGAATTTGACGATTTCTAGCGTAACCGGTTTATCCGCAACTCAGCCCAAAACAACCTCATTTGTCATCCATCTGAAAGGTTGCTTCATGAAGACGGGCCGCGCGCCGTAAAAAGAGCAGCCTTTGGAGAAGCCGTAGCGAAGGTAGGATTTGTCCGCGGACCCTTTTTGTGCGCAGGGTCCGCTTTGACGCGGACACATCCGTTACACCCACGAGTGTCGCGTGACACTTCACGCGGGCGGTCAGGCTTGTGCTTTCTTCCCGATTTTCGTCTCGGTGCCTTTGCGCAGGCGCTGGATGTTGGCCCAGTGGCGCACGTAAATCAGAAAACACAAGATCGCTGCCAGAAAGAACATCTCGCCGGTGGTTGTGAAACCGACAACCAGCGGAATCCATCCCGCCGTCACCAAAGCGGCGAGCGAGGAATAGCGTGACAAGGCCGCCACAACGAGCCAGATTGCGCAGGCGATCAGGCCGATCTGCCAGTCAACTGCCAGCAGAATGCCGAAATAGGTGGCAACGCCTTTGCCTCCTTTGAAGCGCAGCCACACCGGAAAGCAATGCCCGAGAAAAGCCATCAGCGCGCCAAGCTGGGCCGCGTCCTCACCGGCCAGCTGGCGGGCTGCCAGCACCACAATCGCGCCCTTGGCGGCATCGAAGACCAACGTCAGGGCGGCGGCTTTCTTGTTGCCGGTGCGCAGCACATTCGTAGCCCCGATATTGCCCGACCCGATATCGCGCAGGTTGCCAAGGTTCATCAGCCTGGCAAAGATCATACCCCCAGGGATTGATCCCAGAAGGTAGCCGATGACAGCCCAGAGCAAGAGAACGACATAGGCGCTTTCGATTGTTGGCATCACGATTTCTCCCAGATGCGGTGGCCGCTGACCCATGTGCCCAGCACGCGGCCTTGCAGCCGTGCACCATCAAAGGGTGTATTCTTGGATTTTGACAACAAGGTGGCGCGGTCAAGCTGGAATGGTGCGTCCGGATCAAAGAGGATCAGATCGGCAGGGGCATCGGCGATCAGCCTGCCTGCCGGCAGTCCCAAAAGGCGCGCAGGGTTCAGCGCCATCGCACGAAAGAGTTTTGGCAGCGTGATCATTTCCGCATGATAAAGGCGCAACGCTGCGGGCAGAAGTGTCTCGAGGCCCACGGCACCGCTTGCGGCCTCTTCAAATGGAAGACGTTTGCTTTCTTCGTCCTGCGGCGTGTGCATCGAACAGATGATATCGATCAGCCCCTCTGATACGGCCTGCACGACAGCGATGCGGTCTTCTTCACTGCGCAGCGGCGGCTTGAGCTTAAAGAACGTGCGGTAGTCCGCGACATCCAGTTCGTTCAACGTCAGGTGATGCACCCCGATACCGGCGGTGATTATCAGACCGTTGCGCTTGGCCCGTTCCAGCGCAGGCAGGGCCCGCGCGGTCGTGATCTGGTCCACATGATAGCGCGCGCCGGTCATTTCCAGCAGGCTGATATCACGGTCCAGCGCCATCCGTTCGGCCATCGGGCTTACCCCTGGCAAGCCGCGGAGCGAGGCGAATTTACCGGATGTGACAGCGGCCCCTTCCGACAATCCGGGGTCCTGGATGTGCCCGATCACAAGCGCGTCCAGTGAGCGGGCATAGGTAAGCGCGCGGCTGAAAACCTTTGTGCTGGTCACGACGCGGTCGCAATCGGTAAAGGCGACGGCGCCTGCATCCTGCAAAAAGCCGATCTCGGTCATCTCGCGCCCCTCGCGACCCTTGGTCAGGGCCGCCATAGGCAGGACATGCACGGGCGCGTCCTGTTGCGCGCGCCGTTCCACAAATTCGAGCGTTTCCGGCGTGTCGATCGCGGGGCTGGTGTCGGGCCGTGTAACGATTGTTGTCACCCCGCCTGCGGCTGCCGCCCGCCCCGCAGAGCGGAAGCTTTCCTTGTGCCGTTCACCGGGTTCGGACACTTTGACGCCGATATCGATGATGCCGGGGGCAAGGCACATGCCGCCGCAATCCACGACATTGGCAGATTTGGGGGCAGTCGTCGGGCTGTCATAGACCGCCTTGATCACACCATCTTCAATCAGGATCGCGCCAATGCTGTCGGTCAGGGCCACCGGATCAATCAGGCGGGCGTTTGCAAAAAACGTGGCGGTCATTGTGTTCTCTGTCATTTCTATCCTGCCACCCAGATCATCAGGCCCACCAGGGCGAACATCGCGATCAGCGCATACATTGCGATCATACCGCCCACGCGGGCGTCGGATTTCGGTGCTTTGGTGGGCGCGCTTGCGACGTTGCCTTCAGCACCTTTGGACGGGAGCGATTCGAATTTTACCCATGCGCCTTCTTCGGTATATGTCCCGATCCATTTGAGCGGTGCCACAGGCGTAATTGTCGCCGCGCGCCCGCCGAAGGCCTTTGACAGCACGATCAACACATGGCCCGACATGCCGTTCAGCCGTGACCGGTAAGGGGCGACATCGGCCTCGGCCACGCCCAACCCCTCAACGAGATATCCGGCAAGCCCGACACCTTCGAGGCTGTTCAGTGCGACGAGTTCGACAAATGCGTAATCAAGTTCGTCCACTCCCAAGGCGCGGTTGACCGGCGCGGGGGCGGACCCGTCTGGGCTCTGGATAAAGCGGGTAGCCTCATCTGCGCTCAGATTGACCGTGAAAATCCGGATGACACCGTGCTCGGTCGCGCTGACTTGAAAGGTCTCGCTCATACCATGACCTCTTGCGGACCACGAGCCGCGCGCAGGTTCTGCGCCAAAAGGTCCATCGCGGCCATGCGCACAGCGACGCCCATTTCGACCTGTTCCTGAATGACGGAACGGTTGATGTCGTCGGCGATGTTCCCGTCAATTTCCACGCCGCGATTCATCGGGCCGGGGTGCATGACAATCGCGTCGGGTTTGGCGTGCGCCAGCTTGGCCGCGTCCAGCCCGTAACGGTGGAAATACTCGCGCTCTGACGGGATAAAGCCGCCATCCATGCGTTCCTTTTGCAGCCGGAGCATCATGACGACATCGACGTCTTTCAGGCCCTCTTCCATGTTCTCGAACACCTCGACCCCGAAATCCGCAACACCTGACGGCATCAGTGTGGGCGGTGCAATCAGGCGGATGCGGTTTTCCATCTTGCCCAAGAGCATAATGTTCGAGCGCGCCACGCGGCTATGGGCGATATCACCGCAAATCGCGATGGACAGGCGGTGGAGCCGCCCCTTGGCGCGCCGGATGGTCAGCGCATCAAGCAGCGCCTGCGTGGGGTGTTCGTGCTTGCCGTCGCCTGCGTTGAGAACCGCGCAATTGACCTTTTGCGCCAAAAGATCGACCGCGCCGGAATGCGGGTGCCGCACAACCAGAAGGTCTGGCCGCATGGCGTTCAGCGTCAGGGCCGTATCAATCAGGGTCTCGCCTTTTTTGACCGAAGACGCCTGCATGCCCATGTTCATCACGTCGGCACCCAGCCGCTTGCCGGCCAGTTCAAAACTCGCCTGCGTCCGGGTCGAGTTTTCAAAGAACATGTTGATCTGCGTCAGCCCCGCGAGCACGTCGCGGTGCGCGATGCCGCGCCGGTTATGCTCGGCATAGCTATCGGCCAAATCCAGCAAAGTGGTGATTTCGGTGGGGTGCAGAGGTTCAATGCCCAAAAGATGCTTGGCGCGAAATGTCATGAGGCCCTCTTAGCAGTGGTTCCCCGCCTTATAGGCACCCCTGCCGTGCGCATCAATGCCGCAAGCACTACGCAAGCGATGCAATCCGGCATATCCTGTGGCTGATGGATTCGCAGAACACATATTGGACCGACCGCGCCCTGCTTGAATGGCAGGTGGAATTGGGTGTGACAGAGGCTATTCTGGACGCCCCGATTGACCGCTATGCGTTGGAGACGGTGACGCCTGCGCCAAAGGTGGTGGCACCTGAAACACCGAAGCAGGCGACGCCTGAGATTGTCAAAGCGCCCGAGGTTGATGCCGTTGGTTTGGCACGCACGGCGGCGCAAACGGCGGGTGATCTGGATGCGCTGTCTGCCGCTATGCAGGCGTTTGAACATTGCGAGCTAAAAAAAGGCGCCCGCAGTTTTGTGTTTAGCGATGGTAACCCGGCCGCCCGGGTCATGATCGTGGGCGAAGCGCCAGGGCGCGAAGAGGATCGCGCAGGGCGGCCCTTTGTAGGCCGCGCAGGCCAGCTTTTGGACCGGATGCTTGAGGCGATCCAGATGGGCCGTGCTGCCGATAATGCCGCCCAAAGTGTTTATATCGCCAACGTTCTGCCATGGCGCCCGCCCTCGAACCGCGCCCCCGATGCCAGTGAAATTGCGATGATGCTGCCGTTTCTGGAACGCCATATCGTGCTGGCCGATCCTGAAATTATTGTTTTGATGGGCAACACCCCCTGTCAGGCCCTTTTGGGAAGAACAGGCATCACGCGGATGCGGGGTGATTGGGTTGAGGCGCTGGGCAAGCCCTGCCTACCGATGTTCCACCCCGCCTATCTTTTGCGCAACCCGATTGCCAAGCGCGAAGCTTGGGCCGATTTGCTGGCC
>CAYZKE010000011.1:11756-20683 GCA_964478505.1 uncultured Loktanella sp. | reverse complement strand
CAGATCAATGACCCCACCGGCGGGGCCACACATTATTACTCCCCGGCTGGCATGGACAAGCTCGTGGCTGATGGTCACCAGAGCAACGTTACACCCCGCTGGCTCGATCAGGAAAATGCAGCACGCGGTGAAGCCCCCGTCCGGATCGGCGGGCATATCTTCACAGGCCGCGTGCGCTCCTAATCCTGCGGCGCTGATGGGGCTCGCCCGCCCTCAATCAGCCCAAAGGAAAAGCCCCGGGTGCGAAAGCATCCGGGGCTAGAAATATCGGTCGAGGTATAGTCGACGCTATCGTTTTCCGTATAGAAACTGAGACTGTAAATCGAGTCCACCAGGAAAGGGAGCATCCATATCTTTGTGAAGGGGAGGTTCAGCACCATCAGCACCACCTCCAAGCGCCCAGATCAACCCGCAAAGCGCGGAGAAGGCCGCGAAGGCATAGAACGCCGGCGCACCGAGCAGTCCAACGACAACAAACACGCCCGCGAGCACGAAGGCGATGATGGCCGGGACCCGGTGCACGGGCCGCTTGATATCTTGTGTTTGTACCGACATGGGTCTGTCTCCTACTGTGGGTTTGCACCCTAGCACAAAACCCGCATTGGGGCCAGACGCAGGCTGCATCAAGATGCAAGTTGCGGTTGCGGGCCGCAAATCGCAGCTTTGCTGCCACAGTGGCAGATCAGTCGGGCAGGGGCTTGAAGGATATCCCTAGAGAAAATATGTTATATCCATTGGAGGATATACACATGCCACTCTATATCAAGGATCCGGACGTTGACCGGCTTGTCGAACGCTTCATGGCCTCTTCCGGAGCCAAGACGAAAACGGATGCCGTGCGCAATGCCCTGCTTGAAAGTATAGCGACTTTGGAAAATCAGGAAACCCTCGCGCAGCGCGTGGCCAAGATTCAAGAGCGCGCGGCGGCAGCGGGTCTGAAACCACGTACAGACACAGACAAGGACCTCATGGATGAGATGTGGGGTGATGACTGATGTTCCTTGATGCCAGCGCGATCTGCGCCGTCCTGCTCAAAGAGCCGGAAGCCCCCGCCATGCTGAAGGCGATGGAGCAGGCCAAGGGTAAGCTGATCATGACACCGATCGTCCGCATCGAGGCGACGCTTGCGATGGCGCGTCACCTCAAGGAGCGGGACGGGGTGACTCATACGACGCCTGCACATTTTGAGGAAGCGGCGGGTTTCATCGGCGAGCTCCTCGAAACCCTTGGCGTTCGAGAAATGCACATCACCGAAAGCATGGGCACCGCCGCCCTTGCTGCTCTCGCCAAATACGGCAAGACGTCCGGCCATCCAGCCAAGCTGAACTTCGGGGATGCGCTTGCCTATGCAGGAGCGAAAGCGTTTCATGTGCCGTTGCTCTATAAGGGCGATGACTTTGCCCAGACGGATCTGGCCTGAGTTGCAGGGAATGGAACAATGACAGTCAGCAGCAGATTCAAGCTCGCGCTCTTTACATTGGTCGTTGCCAGCATCTTCGGGGTACTCGCCACCGCGTGGTTGCTGATTGGCAGCTATATTATCTGGTGGCTCCTGAAGGACCCTGATGCAGGCGGAACGCTCCGCCGCGTCCTCAAAGGGGAAATCCGCTGAAGAAGATCATCGCCACGCTTTCCGTTGTAGCCGCTATTGCGCTCGCAACCCAAATCGGGCCGCAGCTGGTCGCGCCGCTCTTTGCCGAAACCATCCGCAGTGACGCGATCTACATGATCGATGGTGACACGGCAGACATCGATGGCGTCCGGTATCGGCTTGTCGGCTATGATACCCCTGAGACTTATCAGGCCCAGTGTGACTTCGAGAAGGCCTGGGGCAATCAGGCGACAGCGCGGGCGCGTGAGCTGATCGCAAGCGCCGGTGCTGTCGAGCTCGTTATTCAACCGGGCAAGGATCGCTACGGGCGCGGTCTCGCGCGGATATTCATCAGCGGCAGAGATCTCGGTGATATCCTCATCGCGGAAAACCTAGCGCGGGCCTATGATGGAGGGCAGAGGACGGGCTGGTGTTAATTGGTAGGTCGGGGCGGGAAGCCGACTTTCTCTGCAGTTGCACACAGCAGTCATGAAACGACCAAAGCAGACATTTACAATGCATGCTGCACGCTATGCGACAATCGCGTCGGTTTCAGCAAACGACCAATCGCTTTGGTTCATGCCATTCCACTGGATGAATCGCTTAGAATTCGTTGGATCGCTTTCGCGACGAAGCGAGCAGAGAAAATAGCACCTGCATGGTGAAGGTCATCGCCCTTTGCTTCGTTTGCAAGGTCTACGACAGTCTTTGCCGCGAAGCATCTTGTACCTTCTGAATGGAGAGCAGCGGCTCGATACAGCCCATACACCTCCATATCAAGGCCTCCGACTTTACGGTGCTGCTCCCTAATTTCATCTGCCTTATCACTTGAGGCTATCACCACAGAACCTGAAACTGTAGGCATGATCGCTGCTGCTCGATCCAATGAGCGGTACAGTTCAGGCAGGTCCGTAGTCAGATCCTGGCAGCTTGGGTCCGCTTCTATGAGGTGGCTGAGTATCGTTCGAATGTTGTTGCGTAGGGGTTCTTGGTAGTGCGACAGCTTGAATTCTTCGCCCTTCCACTTCCCCGATTGATGTTCCCAAGTAGGGTCTGAGACCAGTAGAGTTCCAAGTTCGACTTCGCCCTCAAACCCAGCGCAAATTCCTGCCATACATACTAACTTGGGGCGAAACAGTGAAAGGACCTGAGCACAGATTGCAGCTGCATCGACCAAGCCCATGCGTGGCTGAACAACACAAATTCCGTTGAACCCAGCGATGGCTATGTCCCGACAATCCAAGCCGTGATATCGTGATAGCTCTCCATACGTCACGTCGCCTTGGACTTCTCGAAAACCCAACCGCTCTTCTTCAAGAGCACATATAATAGCAAAATCAATAGCTTGCTTGTGTTCAACTCGTTGCAAGCAGACTTTCAAGCACGACCGCCAATCTGATTGGTTGTTGTAGTCCAGCAGAAAAATACCAAGGCGCTTGAAGCTTGTAGCTTGTCTTTCGATCAAGTCACCAAATTGCGAAATTGCTACAACTACAGCACTAGAATTCAAAGAGCTGCCGCTCAAGAAATCCAGTAGATTGTCTGAAAAATCGGACGGCTCATCGCCAGGCCGTCGCGGTAGCATCAAATCTGTTACGATAAGATCAAAACGCCGTTCGAAGATTAGTTTGGCAGCTTCAGCAAATGTCTGAGCAACGCAAAACTGGATGTCTGGATCGCCAAAGTAATCTCGAATCTCATTTTCGATTGATGACCGCTTTTCCGCTTCATCTTCTATAATTAGGAACTCAGCCACTTCCAGAAACCGCCTTTCTTAACTGGTCTTTCCAAAGTTCGTTGTCCATCTCAAAGTGAATGACGTCGATGATGGTCGCTTGGATGTTTTTTTGTAAGAAGCGCCGCGCGCGAGTAAGATCAACTAGCTTCCCATCATACTCGATTTCAGGGTATTGAGTGAGGATTGTGACGGGGTCATGCCGAGACTGGTAAGAAATTTCGAGCAGGACTTCGATACCTCCTGCTGGCATTGGCAACCCTGTTCCTCCACCAGGAACTTGGCCATGGCTAGGCAAAGCGATGTCTAAGACAATGTGATCATATCCATCTCCTTGCATACAACCCACGGCATCTCGAACAGTCTTCGCAACCACGAGGTCCAATTTGGAAGAAACGCTTCTTAGGGCCGCCTCAACCTTGGTCTGCTTGTATTCATCATCCTCGACAAGAAGTACCCTCATTCGGCAGCCTCAGTCCTTTGGTCAGTACCTGTCATCGCAAGGCTCATAACGACTGAAAACGTGACTTTGTCTTCGCTAAACTTGACAATGAAATCACTCAGCTCATCGACTTCTTCAACCAGAACTCGAATCTTTCTCAACCCACTGTTTTTGTCCTCCAACATAGCCGCACCGATATCTGAGTTCATTGCTGCGGTGATGGCTTGATAGCTGGATTTCTCTTGCTCAGATTTGAGGACTGACGTGACACTCATCGTAATTTCAGAGGTACTGGGCGACACGGAGTTTGACTGAACTTCAAAGTGAACTTCACCTGCCCTGTCGCCATGCTTTGCAGCGTTGTCCACGAGCACAAAGAGCACGTCATAGAAAGTATGGAATCGATGACCAAACATGTCGATACCAGTCTCACCCAGTTCGACACACTTTGGAAAAAACCCTGAATAACGTCCTTGCACCTCAAGTATCACTGCTTGGAAAAGCAGAGACAATGTTGCTGACGGACTGACGTTTGATGGTCGAGTTAGCCAACCAACAAGTTGTTCAAATCTCTGCTGAAGTTCTGTGTTGAGGTGACGCGCCGCATCCAAAATTTGAGCTTCGAGTTCGCTACCGCTGCCCGAAATGTGCTGATTGGGCCTGATTACTAGTTCATGCTGTGCCGCCAATGCCGCCGCTCTCAATCTCTTGAGATCGATCTCTAGAAGCAACCAACAGAAGTCATAAATGTAGCTGATAGCAACACCTGCGCCGCGATCTTCCGCAAGAGCGGAGGCCACTGAATTGAACATGTTTAAAGCAGTGCTTCTCTTGTCGCTGTCACCTATCGTCGGGATGATGAGACCCGCTTTGCGCTCGCTGGACCTTATTCTCAACAGCTCAAGGCCGAACGTTCTTACGACAGCTTCAACCTTCGTATGCCACAGCCGGACAAAGCCAGAAAATTCAGGGGCTGATAAGGCAAATTGATCAGCAATCGCGTGAACCGGTTCTTTGAGTTCAGCAACCAAAACGCCGTGAAGTGTTCCGTGCCTTATCCGCCTGCCAATGTAAGAATCGACTCCGTAGAACTCATTTGTGCAGAACTCTTTGTAGGCCAAGTTTAACACCTGAAACAGCTTTGCTCTCGGGTCTTCCACTGCTGCAATAGGATCATCTAGATTCGGAGTTGCTTCACCGGGGTCAGAGATCGCATCACTGATACTTGCCAGTTCACGAAGCGAAGAAGCTATTGTTTCCATAGCCCAATACTGGAACTTCAGTTGATCAACATAGATCCTGGTATCATCGATGCTTCCTCTGACTTTGCGGAGCCTAAGGTTCAGCCGATGAGACTTGGCACGAAGTGCAGCGTCTTCATCTTCGCGGCTTTCACCATACCACTCCAGAAGGTCAGCTTGTGCGTCTATCACCGCACTCGAATCCTCAAAGAGAAGATAGAGCTCTGTTAGAAAATATTCATTGCAAGTCGCGAACAGATGTTCCGCGACATTTGGTGCGTCATCGTCAAGGTATTGAGCAAATTTGACAATATCTCCGCCAAAGTCTTGACCGACGATGTCCTGAGTAGCTCTTCTATATGCATGATCCGAAACGCGATTTTCTTCGGCATCAAACCTCAACGCTGTTCGCAAATACTCGTAGAGTTTGTCGCCAGAACGCATTGGTATGAACTTTGTTAGCTCTGGAAGTGACAACAGCAGAGAAACGTCCATCGTTCGGTCCAGTAACCTAAGAAGGTCTTTGCCGCCAGCAATCTCCAAAGTTGATCCGCTAGCATTCAGAGCACCTGCAAGCGCCAAGGTTCGGTGAAAAGTTCCGCAAGTTCGCGTATCAATTGGCAATTCCGGAAGATCGGACAATGCACCAGATGGCAATAGATGATCTACCTTAGAAATACCTGAATCCACTAACGTTTGGTCGGTTTCACCTTCTTGGAAGAGCCCATCTAGACGATGACCAAACCCCATCTCGATTCTGCGTCTATATTCCATGACATCATGGACTTCCGACCAAGCTAGAGAGTGGCGGAACACTCGATATTCGAGAAGATCTGGATCGCCCTGCAAAAGATCGACAACATCCTTGAAGCTGATTTCCCCGAAAGCATCAATCCACGCTCTATGGACACTTTCCGGGATGACACCGTGAATTTTCTCTGCGACGTCGTCCTTGAGCCTGGGACTGTGATCACTCAAACATCGCTCTAAGAACTCTAGTGAGTCGAGTGCACCCCAACGAGAGTATGCTTCCAGCGGGGCCAAACTCTGCTCAGGCGGCCAGGAATAAGGCGACAAAAAGTCTTGCAAGACTGGGCTTATTGCCCTGGCAATCCGTGCATTCTTCACGTGTGAAAGAAATGTCCGACGGACTGGAATGTAGCTAAGCTGCTCGTCAACGCTGTCTTCGAATGCCACTGCAAGTAGGTGACGGCGCCTAGAAAGAAATGGGTCGATTGCCGCACCAAGCTGCAAGCCAGCCTCTTTCGAAAATTCTGTGTGCCTGAGACTTAGCGCCTTTCTCATCAAAAAGAGCGAAATTCCAAAGTCGTCAGTATGTTTCTGAAGCAATTGGGAGACACGAACACCATCTCGCTCAAACACCGCTTCATTGATCTGCTTAACAGAAAAGATCGCTCGCAACAGTTCCTGTTCTGAGGCTCCAAAGCGTGCTTTTTGTATTGCCAGCTCAGCTTCTAAGCGACTGTCACCTAAATAGGGAGCAGACGTACAATCTTCGATGTTTGCGGGGAAAATAGGGGCTAAAGGCACATGCTGGGCGGTTGGGCTCGAAATCAAGAATTGGAATGCACGAAAAAGATCAGAACTGGTTGCCTCTTTCTTTAGCCGCCGCATTGCTTGGCGTGATACAGAAGGCTCATCAGCCGCCAAGATGCCGCGTAGAATGTTCCTCACAGTCTTACTCTTGATTGCGAACAGACTTATGGTGTTTTGCTCTGTCAAATTGCTTTGCGCCTGTTCCAATGTGAGACTCAATTGCGTCGAAGGTGGTTAGGAAGCCTACTACCTTAGGCAGAGCTGACGATTAGCACATCTCGTACGGAGATGTCGACAACCACAGACCATTGTATCCTGGCCAAGTTGCTTAAGCGGAAACATGCCCTCGTCGCGGTTAGAAGAAACGGCTTGTCATCGCTTAGCCATATAGACCTTATCCACCAACGTCCGCACTTCGGGCGGCTGACCGTTGCCGAAGTTCGCAGTCGCGGCGAATGGCGGCTTCGACAGGCAGCGGCGCAGCATCGGTTGCCCTCGTTGAACGGCGGGATTGGGCCGTTCCTACCGATTACTATTGATCCATGCAGACAGCATCGAGCGGCTCCGAAAGCATTCGTCGGGGATTGCGCGGCGCTTGGCGCGTGCGATCCGCTCGGCAAACTGAACCTGCTTGGATGTCGGGCGCTCTGATGCTGGCCCAGTGCGCGCGGCTTGTTCGTCAATCCATGCACTGATGGCTTTGCGATCCTGTTGAACCTCCCACGGCAGGACCACGCTATTACGTGACGCGAGCTGACGCGCATAGGCGATCTGCTTGGCTGTGGCTGGTATGATGTAATCAGATGATTGCATATCGATCTCCCCAGATGACATAATTGGAACATAGCAGGAACGAATAGCTATATCTAGAGAAATGTGACCCACCATGCACTATATAAGCGCTCTTGAGATAAAGAAGAGTGCCCAGTTAACGGTTCATCAAGCCTTCCGCCCGAGCGTAGAGGGCCGCGATCGGGCTCGCCCTATTGCCTGGGCTCCGCACAGCGTCTGCCCAGAGGTCACACATGCCCTATGAACCGGTGATCCTCGGCTTCAAGTTTAACATCAAGGTGAAGCAACTGACGGGTCGCGATGTCGTACGCGTCGTTTGTGAACATTGCCACAAGGTCCATAATGTCGCGCCGCACGTTCTCTACGAGCGATACCACGCCTATATGCCCATCGAGACCGTCGCCAAGGATTTCAAGTGCGCCCGCTGCGGTGCGCGGGAGCTGTCGTGGTCCATCGAGCGTGCCAATGGGCCGGAATATCCACGCTCTGCATGATCGTGCAAGACCCGCAAGGGCAGGGCGTGCGCCCTGCGCCTCATCGCAATCTGACTTGCTGCTCTACGACATCGCGAGTGCGGATCTCTTTGCCACAACCGCTGCAATCGCATCCAGCACCGCTGCAGCAAGGCATCCGGGCCGCTCCCAATGGTCACGCTGATCCAGCGTGACAATCGTATCCCAGCCAAGCGAGATCATCACCCAACGGTGCCGCTCGCACAGCCGGACCGAGAAAGCCCTTGTCCCATCCGACAAGTCGCCCGCCACGCCAATTCTCCTCAGGACCTTGACGCTCTCCCCTTCAACCCGTGTGTCGGGTTCGTGGGCGAGCAGGTTCATGGCCCGCTCTGCGGTGTTCAAATCATTTCCACGGTAGATATCCTTCATGCCCTCGTTCCTTCTCTCTGTCTGACCCCAAAATCAGGGCTGTCTGGCAAGTGAGCCGCGCCGTGCGCGTGTCTCTCTTGACGGACTGGCCCTCGCCGAGAGCGGGAGGGGGGCCCATGCAATGCCGCAATCCAGACCAAGGGGGTGGGGGATCACCCGGCTTCGCAGCGCGGTGCAGCCGTGACCGAAGTTGGGGATACCCCCTTGGGTGCAGTATTGCGGGGTTGCATGGGGGAACCGGCGGTTCCCGAATAAAATGAACGTCCGACCCTGTCGTTCGGGTGCTTTCAGACTGGGGACAATTCCTATACAAAGTTGACACGATGCAAGATCCGGCGCCGCTACGCCCAAGAATGAAAGAACCGAGCAGATGCCCACCCTACGCTGGTTGACCCGAGACGATGATGTGCGCGCGGCTGAGAAGGTGCCTTACCGCCTGTTGGAGGAGGTACCTGGGCTGGGCTATGGCGACGGGGATGCGGGCAATATGCTGATCCAGGGGGATAACCTTGAGGCGTTGAAGGCGCTGCTGCCGTATTACGCGGGACAGGTTAAATGCATCTATATCGACCCGCCCTATAACACTGGATCGGCCTTCGAGCATTACGACGACAATCTGGAGCATTCTCAGTGGCTGGCCATGATGCAGCCAAGACTTCAACTACTCAGAGATTTCCTATCGGTA
>CAYZKE010000011.1:8181-11746 GCA_964478505.1 uncultured Loktanella sp. | reverse complement strand
TGTGCCAAATAGATGATGCGCAAGGGCCATATTTGAAAGTCCTTTGCGATGAAGTGTTTGGCCGCGCTCAGTATCAAACAACATTGTACGTCCAGGTGAGATATGCACAGAAAACTCTCAAGCAGGACATGAAGTACCATAAGCAGATTGAGCATGTTTTAGTGTATCGAGCTTCATATGCCTCCTCGCCCAATCAGCCGATTGTGCGTAATGATGACGCTTTTTCGAAATTCAGCTACGAAATTAAAGAACTGGAGGACGGGCAGGAGATAGAGCTTGGTGGAAAGCAAGTAAGAGTCTTCCAAAAAGACGAGTACCAGATCGTCAAGCGCCCTAGTGGTTGGGTCGATGGCCTTAAAGAAATATGGGCGTCGGGGAGCATTCTTGACGGAAATTCTTCAGGCCGGTTTTTCCGAGATCATTTGGCGGGTCGGGCAGAGATCGACGGGCTTGGTGTTCTCTATAAGGTACCAAGCATCGGTGACGATAGCCTAGAATATCGGTACTTCACTGGCCCGAAGAAGGCGACCGCTACAAAGGGCAAGTACTATCAGGGTGTTCCTGTTGAAAAGCGGGAAGATAGCGAAGCAAACACTCCACAACCGATACCCAACTTCCATGATTTCGCAGGTGCATTCGGCAACTGTCGTCTCGAAGGTGACGCGGACTTTAGGTCAGGAAAAAAGCCGGAAGCGTGGTTGAAATATCTTCTAGAACGCTTCAGCGATGAAAATGACTTAATTTTGGATAGCTTCTTGGGGTCTGGTTCCACTGCCGCAACTGCTATGAAAATGAAAAGGAGATTCATCGGTGTTGAGATGGGGCCTCAGGCTGTTTCGCATTGCGCGCCACGATTGAGTAAGGTGGTCAGTGGCGAACAAAGTGGGGTGTCTGAAGAGCTACGGTGGCAGGGAGGTGGCGGTTTCCGCTTCTATCGCCTCGGCCCGCCGGTCTTTACCGAAGACGGCCAGATCCAGCCCGATATCCGCTTCCCCGTGCTGGCCGCCCATATCTGGTTCGCGGAAACCGGCAGTCCATGGACGGAGCCTCAGCCCCCTTCTCCCTTCCTTGGCGCGCATGATGGCCACGGCTACGCCCTGCTTTACAACGGCATCCTTGGTGACAAGTCGGTCTTGGGCGGCAACGTGCTGACCCGCAAGACACTCGCCGCGATCCGCGCAGCACAAGACGATTTCACCGACCCGCTGACAGTCTATGGCGAGCGCACGGTGCTTTCCGAGGCGACTTTGAAGGCCGAGCAGATCGAATTCAAACAAACACCTTATGACGTGAAGGCGCGCAAATGAAGCTGAAGGATTATCAGAATGCCTCGCTCGCCATGCTGCGAAAATTCTTTGAAGAGGCGCGGATTGTTGGCCCCAAACTTGCCTATGAGGCCATCACGGCGGAACCAGAGCTGGCCAAACGGCTCAAGGGCTATGCGGCGGGCTACAAGCCGATCAAGGCGCTGCCCGACGTGCCCTATGTCTGCCTGCGCCTACCCACGGGGGGCGGAAAGACGATCTTGGCGGCCCATTCGATCACGTTGACCAAGGATGCCTGGGTCGAAAAGGATTTTCCTTTGGTGCTGTGGCTGGTGCCGACGAACACCATCCGCATCCAGACCGCCGAGGCGCTGAAGAACCCGCGCCACCCCTACAGGCAAGTGCTGGACGAGGCGTTCGAGGGCCGTCCGGCCGGTCCGCCCGAGCAGGGGCTCGATCTGGCGCATGAATTCACGCCGCATGACCTGCGCTCGAACCTGTGCGTGGTGGTCGGCACGATCCAGACGCTGCGGGTCAGCAACACCGACGGGCGCAAGGTTTATGCCCATCACGAGATGCTGGAGGGGCATTTTTCGACTGTCTCGCCCAACACACCGGGGCTGGAGCGCAATGACAATGGCCCGATGAAGGGCGATATCCGGTTCAGCTTTGCCAACCTGATGCACCTGCACCGCCCGCTGGTCATCATGGATGAGGCGCACAAGGCGGGCACGAGCCTGAGCCAGGATGTTTATGAACGGATCAACCCAAGCGCCCTGATCGAGTTCACCGCCACGCCCAAGGGCTTCAACAACATCCTTCATTCCGTGACAGCGCAGGAGCTGAAGGATGAAGAGATGATCAAGATGCCCGTGGTGCTGGACGAGGCGGAAACATGGCAGGGGGCGGTGAATTCGGCCATTCTGAAGCGGGCCGAGTTGCAGGAACATGCGGATCTGGATCGCGAGGGGTATATCCGGCCCATCGTGCTGTTTCAGGCGCAGAAGAAGGGCGAAGAGGTAACGGTCGATGTGCTGAAACAGCATCTGATCGAGAACGAGAATATCGATCCGGCCAAGATTGCTGTTGCGACCGGCGCGCAGCGTGACTTGGACGGGATCGACCTATTCAAGTCCGATTGCCTGATTGAATATGTCATCACCATCGAGGCGTTGAAGGAAGGCTGGGATTGTTCCTTTGCCTATGTGTTCTGCTCGCTCGCCAATATCCGGAGTTCGACCGACGCCGAGCAGTTGTTGGGGCGCGTCTTGAGGATGCCCTATGCGAAAAAACGCAAGGAACCGGCGCTGAACAAGTCCTACGCCAAGCTAGTATCGAAGACCTTTTCCGAGGCCGCTGTCAGTTTGCGCGACAAACTGGTGGATATGGGGTTCGAAGAAAACGAGGCTGAGGCCAATATCGAGGCCGAACAGCCCGGGCTGGATGATGGTCTCTTCGGGCGGCAGGTGCGCCCGCGTCCGACGATGACAGTGGAACTGGATGCCTCCGAGGAAGAGCGCCGCGAGATCAACATCGTGGCACCTGGCAAGATCAAGGTCTCGGCGGGCGATGACGGCAAGACCCGGATCGAGTTTACCGGCGTGCCCAAACCCAAGGACGAGGAGCGCCTCTTCCAGATGGCCCCTAAGCGGCTTCATGGCGTGCTGCGGGAGAAGCTGGACGAGTTCAAGGCCAAGCACGCCGACGACCTGGCCCCCGCCCATCGTGGCGAAGAATTCACCGTGCCGCGCCTTATGGCGCATGTGCAGGGTGAGCTGGTCTTTGGCGATACCGATATCCTGATGGAATATCACGACTGGTCACTGGCTGATCACCCGGCGCGGCTGACCAAGGCGGAGTTCGATATTGTCGAGACGACCAACACCTTCGAGATCGACCTTGACGGCAATCGCCTGACTATTTCAGCAGCGGATAGCTCGGATCAACTGTCGCTGGATATTGAGGTGGACGACTGGACGCCGAATTCGCTGGTGCGCTGGCTGGATGGAAAGGTCCGGGATCAATGGATCGGCCAGGCGGAGCTTCTGGCTTGGCTTAGTGATGTCGTCACCCACCTAAGCCGCGACCGGGACATCCCCCTGTCGCAGCTTATGCGCTGCAAGTTCATTCTGGCTCGAAAGCTGAACGAGAAGATCAGGGGCTTCCGCCAGATGGAGCGCGACAAGGTTTACCAGATGAACCTTTTCGGCCCCGAGGCGCGCGTCGAAGTTTCCTTCGATGACGGCATCCGCTTCTTCGACGAGATGTATTTCGACGTGTCCAAGTATCGCGGCATGTAC
>CAYZKE010000011.1:0-8171 GCA_964478505.1 uncultured Loktanella sp. | reverse complement strand
TTCATGGGGCCAGACGAGGTGCCGACCTTCGACAGCAAGGATGGCGGCGAAGAAGTCAAATGCGCCCTGGCTCTGGATGCCCTGCCGGGTCTGAAATACTGGACGCGAAACGTCAGCAGGCATTCGAATTCGTTCTCCCTGCCGACCTCGACCGACAAGTTCTATCCTGATTTCGTGGCCGTCATGGAGGATGGCCGCCTCTTGGTGGTCGAATACAAGGGCAAGCAGCTATCACCGGAAGAAAGCCGAGACAGCCGCGAGAAGGAACTGATCGGTCAGCAATGGGCCAAAGCGTCCGAGGGCAAGGCAGTATTCGTTATGGCGACGATGGAACGCGGTGATCCGAAAGAGGTGAGGATACAGATCCAGGAAGTATTGGGCTCAAAGATATGAGCAGATAGGTTATCGGCCCATCGTGCTGACCGTCGCCGCCCGCTCACCGCCGATCACTGACCCTGAGGACCCTGATGCGTGTTTCGAGTTCCCGTGCGCGTGCATGGCGTGCCGCGATTGCGCCTGTCATGCGGTGCCAAAGTCCTGTTTCGGCGGCGAGGACGATGATGATGTCGGGATCGCCATTGAGATCGACATCTGGAACGGGAAAGGCAGCTTCATAGCAAAGCAGGGTCAGGATGCGGGTGCCGTTTGCGAGGGTCAAAATGCGCCGGGTCCCGGGGATCAGATTGGTCGGTGCGAAGAGCGGCATGCTACGCTCGATGACGGGGGCAAGGTGGATCTTGTCACTCGCCTGCATGCGTCCCGCTTCGAACAAGACTGCTGAGTTGACAAGGGTAGGGCCGTTCGGGGCGACAAAGCGTGTCATACCGAAGAGATGCGCCTGATCGCCCAACGGCGGGTTTTCCGCAATCAGATCGAGATCGAAACTCGCGGTCATAGCGTTCTCGGGCCAGATCACGAGATCATCATCAAGACCAGCTGAGGCTGCGACCAGCGTGTCATAGATCCGCTGGCTGCCATCGGGCGTCCACTTATCGACGGGATCGGGATTGTGAGAGACCACAGCCATTGTGATCCCGGCGGAGGCAGGTCGGGGTGGCGCGGGCAAAAGGACGGCAGTGAGAATGACTGCAGAGACACCCGCCGCTATGGCCGGACGGCGCGGAAAGCTGAAGACAACCCCTGCGGCAAGGCCCGCCAGAATGCCACTGGTGGCAAAAACACCGAAACCTGCGACGAGCCAACCATAGCCACCATAGACGGCCAGAAGCCCCAGTGGTGCCAGAACAAAACCGGCAGCAGCAGCCATCGATTCCGCCAGCGCCACGGAAAGCCCCATGGCGACGGCCCGTCCGCCTGAGACAAACAGCGGTCGCAAAGACCACCGCAGGCGAATGTTCTGCCAGAGTGTCAGCACAACAACAGTTGTTGCCCCGTAAAGGACAGCGCCGATCACCGCGAGCAGGACGAAACCACCGACAAGCTCAAGACCGGCATCAAGGGCAGGGGCCAGCCATAACCCCGAGAGCGGCACATAGATGGCACCCCAAAGGGTCATCACACGGGCAGGGGCAAAAGACGCCGCCACCATCAACAGACAAAGACCCGTAAACCCAAGGCTGAAGGACCCGAAGACATCGGAGCCGCCATCCCCCCCAAGCGAGACGGCCAATGCGCAAAGACAGGCCGCAATGCCAACAAGAGGAATGACAAGCCAGTGATCCTGAAGACCACGGCGGTGCCTTGCTAATCTCACAAGACGCCACTTCCCGGCACCGAACGCATGCCGGATCGAAGACCTAGACATCCCGCGCCCCAGGCATCTGAGTTGAGACGCCGAGATCCAGCCGTTCTGCCCTGTCCAGGCGCTTCTCACCACACTCCGGGCAAATCATCTGCGCCAGCAGATTGCGGACCCGCGCTGCCTCGCCATATCGCGTTTTCAAGTGCGTGATGGGCAATTGCTCAATATGGCCACACCGGCACGATACTTTGAGTGCATCAGCGCGGACAAAGGCGAGCCGCTGCCCATCGAATTTCTCCAAGGTCCGTATCATTCCCAGCCTTCTTCACGGGTTCTTCGTGCCACAAGTCCCATCCAGCCTGCAATGAGGTTCAACTCATCCTTCTGGGCGGCACGGGTCATGCCGCGCAGATACCCGCCGGGGTTGGCGACGCGCTGCTTGGGATCGGTGACCTTCGCGTCCGTGAGAACACCTGCAACGATCGCGCCCAGTAGCCCCATGGCTTCCAAAGCCTCATGCCAGGCCGAGATATTGGTGCCGATCTCGGACAGTCGTGTCCAGACACCGGTCTCAATGGCATAGAGCGACGGGGATGCATTCTGCTCACCACCTCCTGCGATATCGATATGCATGCGCATTTCCTCGGATGCCAAGGCATAGAGCCCTCCATTTGAGATACGTGGCAACAAAAGACCAGGGTTGCTATCTTCAGCGGCTTCGCCATCCTGCTTTTCTAAGCAGTCGGGCGCGCCGTCAGGCGCGGCCCTAATAATTTCAGAATCCGAGGCGTTAGCCGAGGACCGCTTATCCTCCCCTTGGGGATTACAGGACATAATTCTTTCTTCTATTTGGTCTTGTATATGACACCCGAAGCCCGCTTCTGGTTGACCAGAAATATCACTGGGGAGTTTCTGCGAATCCTGAATGACTTGCATCAGCTCAAGAAGAAGCTCACGGGCGTTATCCACATGGCTTGCGAGCGCTTCCAGTGACATCCGCACCAGCTTGTCGGAGCGGGGCCAGCTGAGAAACGCATCCTTGAGGGTCTCAATGCGCGTGGATCGCAGACCTAGGTCTGACAAGGTCTCCAGGCTCACCTTCACATGGCGCAGGAGGCGCGATCGGTCGCCCCGCAGGGTATCATGAGCGTCACGTTCGGCACGGATCGCCGCTGCGGCTTCCAGCATCTCCGGGATGATGTTCATCGCGGGTGTCAGATAAAGTCCCAGCTTTTTGCGGGAACACCGTGAGCCATTGGCGCCAAGCCTGCGATCAATCAGCCCGATCTGCTCCAACTGCCGTTCATGATTGTAGATCGACTTGTTGGTCAACAAGCGGCCACCAACCAAGGTGTCCTGACGGGCGTAACAATAGGGCTCGGTATGCGGATCTGTAAACGCCGTGGGCGAAACCAGATCGATGATGATTTCCAGTGTGCGCACGCATTCCGCGGTGCAGCCCTGGATCTGGGCGTAGCTCACGCAGAGCTGCCGGAAACGGTCACGGTTCCAGCTTTGTGGGAGACCGTTGTGGTACTGGGTGCGGCGGTCCTGTCTGGCCGCCCCGACATGTATAAATGCCATCTGCTCATTCCTTTGTTATCATGAGCGAGAACGACTGCTGACAGCTGACAAAACTTATTTGTTCGCACAAATGCGGTTTTTACTTGCCAGAGTGTCGAGGAAGTTGCTAAAACCGGACCTGAAATCTTTTCTCGGTCTATTCGGGATTGCCGTCCCTAGGTCTTATCAACCTCCCCTCGCCAGGTTCGCCCTCGCGGGGGGTTGTTCGTTTTGGGGGTCGTGCTCCTTTCGATTCTCTCGTTTCAATTCCCGGACATTACCACAATCCATGGGGCCGTCGCGGCCCCATTGGGGTAAATGATGTGTCCGGGGCTAAATATTGTTGGTTTTCCGATATTTAGGCCAAGGCACATTTTGAGTGTTCGCACAGATGCGGTTTTTTCTTGCCAGACTGTCGGGAGCGGATTAAAACCAAAGGCAACTCTTCTGGCCTGTTTCGGGATTGCCGTCCCTAGGTTTTAACAAACTCCCTCGTTAGGTTTCCGCCTTTCGGGGGTTTTGTTTATTCAGGGGGTACTCTCTCCTCGCTGCGGGGAATCCCTTGATGGGATTCTCTCATTGGGGCCGACCTTACAACGTGTGGTGTCGCAGGGGCAATTATTGTGTCCCGTCCTCCGCAGAAAACTAGCAGTAGTAGGGCAAACCATCTCAAACAGCCTCCGGATGGGTGCGCTGAGGCAGCGCTGGCATGGCGTGATTGGTGTCCCAAACCCATGTCGCGAGGCCTGTGAGGTCAAGATGTGCAGCGCCCTCAGAGGTGCCGCTGTCAATGAACATCATCACCGGCTGGGGGGTATCGGTCGCCATCATGGCACAGAGGGGAGCGTCCTGTTGCAGATTGTAGCGCAGCGACGTGATGAAGGACCGCCGCGCACGGCACATCGCGGAAGCGAGCTCCGCATGATGCCAGTCCTCCACGGGCAGCCAGTTCTGATCCACGGCCATAACACCCATCTGTTTGAGCACCGGATAGCCCGCGTCAGCAGAGCCGAAGGTAGCAACGACAATGAGATGTCCGTTGCCGATCACATCGATCAGGCCAAGATGCCGTTCTGTCACGCGCGCGAACTGGCGCATCTGGTCCTCATCGGCAAAGAAGGGCAGGTCGGGCAGGTGCTTGAAGGTGAACCTTGCCCCGAAGCGCGTCGGCTCATGCGCCTTATACTCGGCAATCAGGATCCCGAATTCTGCGTTGTCCGGCTTCATGATCGGCGCGAGACGGGCCTTGCGGCGCGCCACAATCGCATCCTTGTAAGTCTGATTGAAGGTTTCCGGGACGAAAAGACGGCCGCCCAGGGGCACCGTGCCTTTGATGAGGTGGTTCTGGGCAGCTCCCATAAGTGCGCCGCGCACCACGCGCCAGTTCCGCTTGCCATACATCGCCGGCACCCAGCGATTGAGACTGGCTTCCTCCCAGAGATAGTGGAGCAGGGCCGTGATCCCGAGTTTCCCCGGCTTGGGGGTGACCTCGATCGCTGTCCCGCCGGAAGGCCGCGGTGCGGCCCGCAGCGCGCCCTTGGAGAGCGGAAAGCCCAACCGCAGGCCTGTTGTGGCCTCATCAACCCCCACAATGGCCGTGCCCGCCAGTGGCCCGCGCCCGGAAAACCCCTCAGGCGGCTCGAAGGATGTGCAGTCCGGCGCATGCAGATGTCCGGTATCAGGCATGCGCTTGATCAGGACGGTTGTGCCAACCTTCGCCAGATACATCTCCGGTCGCGCCGGGCAGCAATCGCAGGTCAGACGCGCGTTCGCCGCATGAAGTGCCAGAAGCCGATCCTGACCGGTCTCGGTCTGCGGATCGATTGTCTGGCCTTCGTAGAGATATCTGGCGGTCGTCTGCATCGTCAGGCAGTGCAGGGCTTTTCGAACTGGACGCGCTGAAGCTGTGCAATGCGCCGCGCGATAAAGGCAGCTTCATTGACAGATGTCAGCTGTTCGCTGCCATTCGACTGCGTGGCGGCAGCCGTTGCACCCGCGCGCGCAAGGTTAACGCCTGTGCCAATAGTCCGGATCGACTGCGCTGAACCTGCGTTTGCCATCATGGAACCGCCGAGCAGCGTCGCGCCGAGATTGATCCCACCCGAGACAAGCCCGTTGCGGCGTTGTGCGGCCCGCTGTTCAGCTTCCATCACATCATAGCGCGCTTGCAACGTGGCAACTTCCGAGGCCAAGGCAGGACAGGTCATGGCCCGATCGGCTGCCGAGGGTGGCTCGGTGGCGCTGAATGCACCCTGCATCGCTGCCCCGGCGGTCACCATGTCTGTCGGTCCAGCCGGTTGGGTCATACATCCAGCAAGTGTTGCGAGTGCGATACCAGCGGCGGCGAGGGCTTTGAGAGTTGGTTGCATTTTATGTCCTTTCGGGTTATTTTAGGTCAGTACGCCTGACTTATTTAACATAACAAGACTTATCAGTTTAAGGGACGGGCTGGTGGCGTGGAGCTGTTCTGCGTGCTTGAGCCGCCTCCAACATTGGGCGCTGACGCGCTTGTTGGACCGCCAAAAACAGCCCCAAGTTCCTCGCGCACCTGCTTCAGCGAGAAACCATCGCAAATTTCAAGAAGTTGGATGCCCGCGCGGCGCAACACTTTCCGTTTGATCGCATCCCGGTGGTTGGCATTGCGACGGCTGATCCAGTTTGCGCCCCAGTGACCGCTGCCTTGGTACTCGATGACAAGGACGGGGTTGAAATCGCGGTCTGTGACCACGAAATCCGCCCGCTTGCTGTTGAACGACAGAAATGTGCTGCGGTGCTTGCTTGCCAGAAACTCACCGTAGGATACCTGCGTCATCAGAAAGAGATCGCCGCGGTTCAGTTCGGCGAGCGCGATTGATAAGGCCGCATGCAGCCGTTGTTCCGAGCGATTGAGCAAAGGACGCGAAACGACCTTCGGCGCGAAGAGATCAGTCAGCCTATTTAGCCAACAACCGATCATTCGCCATCTGCCATGCTGGCGTTTGCAAACATCCCCGCCAATGCCTGCCGGTCCGCAAACCCCCGGATCACGGCGTTTGTTGTCACGAAGCCCGGCGTGCCGCTGATGCCCATGCCACGCGCAAGCGCATGGTTGGCTGCAATGATTTGCTGGACCTCCTCGCTTTCTGCGATTGCCATGATCTGATCAGGATCGAGCCCCTGCCCTGCGACAAAATTGGCGAGCAAGCGCAAGCTTCGTGGGTCGGATAACATCAATGCATCATGGGCCGCCAGAAACACGTCATGTGGCTGTGAGAGCCTGATTGCTTCCATTACGGCAGCCGCGTTGGTGCTGGCCTCTCCGAGAATGGGCAACTGCACCACATGGCGCACGACATTTGGTGAGGTCTCTGTCAGTGCGATGACTTCCGGCGCGGCGCGTCTGCAGTAGCTGCACTGATAATCGATAAACTCGACAAGCACGCGCTCGGGCTGTTCAGCATCCTGAAACAGTGCCGGTGCGAACCGCGCGATCAACTCCTGATCCGCAACAGTGGCTGCAGCAGCTTGTTGCCGCTCCAGCACCTCGAAAACTTCGAGGATGATCTCGGGGTTGCGGAGCAGGGCATCACGGACCGCCTCATCGAACTCCGCATCATCAGCAAATGCAGGGGTCGAGAGCGCCGCAATAAAACTAATTATTGTTTTGCATCTATTTATCATATGGACTTTCAAATTATGGTTCAGCTTTATAATGGCATTGCACGTATTTTTGATCAAAGCAACAAGGAATTGAAAACCATGTCACAGGCACATCATGACCATCTCATCCGTGGCGGACAGACACTCCAGCATTGGGTTAGGATGGCCGCGCAGGTGTTCAAGGCGGGCATAGCCTTTGGCGCTGGAATATTTGCAATCGTCTACATCGGGCTCTGCGCGACCTACTACAAACCCGAGTACCTGCATGTGACCTGGTCACATTGGATGGCCACATTTGCTGTTGAACAGCGGGGCGAGCCGCAACGGGTGATGCGCTACAAAGACCCCAATCTCGGTTGGATTGAGCGGACGGCAGAGTCGATCTTCCTCGATGAAGGCGTCAACACCATCGTCGAGGACTATCGCGCAAAAGCAACGTACTACGCATGGATCGCACTGATCCCCAGCGTCGCCGCCTTCCTCATTGCATTGATTGTCTTTTATTTCCAGGGAAGGCGACTTGACGGCGACGAGCATGTCCGCGGAACCCACCTGGTCTCCCACAAGGAGCTGAAGCGATGGTCCGAGCAGAAGTGGAAAGCCTATCGCAAGCAGTTCGGCAAGACGTTCAAGACAGGCCCGCAGTATACGGTGGCCGGCATCAAGTTCCCGCCCAATGCTGTTGAAGCCCAGACGGCGATCTGCGGTACAGTCGGGACAGGCAAGTCAAACGCCATCAAGGAGCTTCTGACCACGGTGCGGGAGCACAATGGGCGGGCGGTCATCTATGACCGCATGGGCGCCTTCGTGCGAGATTTCTATGATCCTTCGCGCGATGTGATCATCAATCCATTCGATTTACGTTCCAAAGTCTGGACCCCCTTTGCGGAAGCCGAGACGGCGGAGTTCTTCACGCAAATGGCCGAGGTGCTGATCCCTGATCGCCAAAGCGGTGGCGACCAGTTCTGGACCCAGGCGGCACGGATTGTCTTCGATTACGCCGCACAACAGATCTTCAAGAGCGGGACATGGTCCAACAAGCGCCTGCGCGACGCTATTCTTGAGATCCCTGCCGAAGAACTCTCCGAGCTCATCCAGGCCACACCCGGCAAGCACTTCTTCAATGAAGACATCAAGAAGACCTCGGGGTCGATCCGCGCCAACCTGATTGCCGAATTGCGGTTTCTGGAATTCCTGCGCGACGATGGGGAGCTCTTCGCAATCCGCGACTGGATCAAGTCGGACAAGGAAGGCTTTGTCTTCCTCA
>CAYZKE010000010.1:7861-21719 GCA_964478505.1 uncultured Loktanella sp. | reverse complement strand
TCGGCACTGGCAAGGGCAGTATCCGCATTGCCCAGCGTCGTGCGCAGATCATCGGCCAATGGGGCGAAACTCTCTGTGACCAGCGTATTGATCGCTGCAATCGCGGCGTTGGCCTGTTCAATGGCAGGCCCTAGATTTTCGATGGCGGGATTCGCATTTCCAAAGGTTTCGGTGATGGCGGCAAAAGACCCGTCAGCGGCGTCAAGCGTCGCCCTTGCGCTGTTTCCCACGCCGTCGAATTCAGCGACAAAACCGGTAACCTGTGCGGTCGCCGCGCGCAGGGTTTCGGAAATATCCGAGAAATCCACCAGCGCCTGTTCCAATCCGTCGGTCGCATTATCGACGTTTTCCAAAATACTGCGCACGCGTTCCTGATTATCCGGGCCTGTCAGCTGCTCAAGTTGCGAGACAATTCTGGAGGCATCCGCGATCAGATCGGGCGCGCTGCTGACAAGTGACTGAAAGGTCGATTGCCGCGACGGGATAATCGGAACTTCGTTTGCATCCAGAGGGATGACAGGCGCGCCGGGCGCGCCGCCTGACAGCGCAATATAAGCGACGCCCGTCACACCCTGTGATTCCAGCCGCGCAATCGTATCGACGGCAACGGGCGTGGTGGAATCAATTTCCACCGCAACATAGGCTTTGCTGGGGTCGTCTTCCCAAATGCGAATGCCCGTCACTCTGCCAACGGAAACCCCATTGAACAGCACTTCTGCGGATTGGTCCAGACCCGACACATTGTCAAAAAGCACGCCATATTGCGCGTATTGCCGGTCGATCTGGACGCTGGCCAACCACAGGAAAAACCCCAGACCGCCCAGAATTCCCAGCAAGGTAAACAGGCCGATGATGATAAAATTCGCACGGGTTTCCATCAGATGGTTTCCTTTTGTGCCAAAGCGGCGCGGGCGCGCGGGCCTTTGAAGTATGCCTGCACCCACGGGTGATCAACGTCCTGCATTTCTGCCATTGTCCCCGTGGCCAGCACGCGGCCTTCAGCCAGAACAGCAATACGGTCACAGATTGCATGCAAGCTATCAAGGTCATGTGTGACCAGAAATACCGTCAAACCCAATGCGCGGCGCAATTGCGCAATCAGCGTATCAAAGGCCGCAGCACCAATCGGGTCAAGTCCGGCCGTCGGTTCATCCAGAAAGACAATCTCGGGATCAAGTGCGATCGCGCGCGCAAAGCCCGCCCGCTTGCGCATCCCACCGGAAAGTTCGGAGGGCATCTTTTGCAACGCATCTTCGGGCAAGCCCACCATGCGCACCTTGATCGCGGCCAGTGCCGCGCGGGTTTCGGGCGACAGCGCAAGCTGTTCACGCATGGGCGCCTCGACGTTTTGCTGCACATTCAGCGATGAAAACAGCGCGCCATCCTGAAACATCACACCCCAGCGGCGGCGCAGGCGGCGGTAGTCCTCGGCACTGGTATCACGGACGTTTTCGCCAAAGACGGTAATCTGGCCGTCAGCAGGCTTCAGCAGCCCCACGACGGCACGCAGCAGCACCGATTTGCCGGTCCCTGATCCGCCCACGATCCCGATGATCTCGCCCTGCCGCACATCAAGATCGAGGCCGTCATGGACCGTATGCTTGCCGAAACGGGTGACAAGGCCGCGAACACTGATGATAGGTGCCTCGTCCATCAGACCCCCAAAACGGCAAAAAAGATCGAAAACAGCGCGTCGGCGGCGATCACAAGGAAGATCGCCAGCACCACAGAGGTCGAGGTCAGATGCCCCAAGGATTCCGCGTTGCCCTTGACCTGCATCCCCTCAAAGCAGCCCACAATCGCGATGATCAGCGCAAAGAACGGCGCTTTGATCAGCCCCACGAACAGGTGCTCAACACCGGTATTGCTGACCAGTCTGGACTGGAACACGCCCGGAGATACGCCCAGTTCAATCCATGACATCAGCGCCCCGCCGATCAAACCTGCAAAATTGGCAATGATCCCCAGTACCGGCAACATAATGGTCAAGGCGATCACACGCGGAACCACCAACACCTCGACCGGATCAAGCCCGAGGGTGCGCATCGCGTCGATCTCTTCACGCATTTTCATCGAACCAATCGCGGCGGTAAAAGCCGAACCGGACCGTCCCGCCACGATAATCGCTGTCAGCAGAATACCGAGCTCACGCAAAATCGAGATCGCGATCAAATCCACGACGAACACTTCCGCTCCGAACTGGCGCAATTGCGCTGCCCCCTGAAAGGCCAGCACCACACCGATCAAGAAGGCCATCAGCGACACAATCGGGACAGCGTTCAGCCCCACCTGCTGCATGTGGTGCACAATGGCGGTCCACCTGATCCGCCCCGGCCGCACGATCAACCCTGCAACCGTCGCAACGACACGGCCAAGAAACCCGACAATCGCAATTGTGTTTTGAAACCCGCTGACGGCAGATCGCCCCACCTGTTCAAGCCTGTCGGCGATCGTCTTGCTCGGTGCGACGGCTATGTCTGTTTCCGGCATATTCTGGCGCAAGGTCTCGATGAGATCGCTTTGCAGGGATGTCGCCCCCGTGATCTTCGGCGTCCCGCCAGCAACCTTGATCCGACGTTCCAGCGTCACAACGGCCCAGGCACCTGCTGTATCAAGCCGTGTGACACCGCTTAGGTCAATCGTCTCCGCCTGACCCTGCTGTGCCAGCAGGCCTTCCACCGATCCGATCAGAAAATCCCCCTCCAGCATAAGGACACCATCCACAAAGTTCATTTGCGGGGCGGTGGTCTTATCGGCTGGGCGCGATCCGCGAGTGTTCATTCTCCACCTTCTATGTCGGCGCGATTCAGGGTGTGTTGATCAAGGTCAAAGACCGTAACGACCCCCTGTTGATAAACATCAATCACACAGACGTATCCATGGCTAGTGTGCGCCTTGCAGACACACATGGAAAGAGGCCCATTATGAAACTTTTGCCATTACTGATGATCCTTCTTCTGGCCAATTGCGCACGGGAAGGAACTTATCCCCTTTCAGGTGAAGAATGCGGACCAGACGATCCTGTTCTGACCCTTGATGCCGCAGATTGTATGGCGCCAATCTCGGGTTAACCCCGTTGCACCCGTCATTGCTTATCGCGCTTGGCGCGCTGTTTCTCAGCGGGCTGGTTGCCGATCTCATTTCACGCAAAACGGGGTTTCCGCGCGTCACCTTGTTCTTGTTCATTGGATTGAGCGCGGGCGGTGCTGGCTTTGACCTCATCCCACCCGCATTGCAGGTGTGGTACGACGCTTTGTCTGTCATCGCCTTGACGATGGTCGCCTTCCTTTTAGGTGGAGCGCTGCACCGCGATACACTGCGCCAGCACGGACGGGCGATCATGACCATTTCGCTGGCCATTGTGTTGGGCACGCTGGCTGTCGTCACGATTGGCATGACCGCCCTGGGCATGCCGTTGGGACTTGCCCTGCTGCTGGCGGCAATTGCCACTGCAACAGCACCCGCTGCGACCAATGATGTGATCACCCAATCCGGCGTAAACAACGGCTTTACACAAACCATACGCGGCATTGTTGCCATTGATGATGTCTGGGGGCTTTTGACCTTCAGCCTGGTGCTTGTGGCCGTGGGCCAACTGCAAGGCGATCACGGTCTGGAGGGGCTCTTGCTAGCTGGCTGGGAAGCCGGTGGCGCCATCGCGCTTGGCCTTGCTATCGGCGTACCTGCGGCGATGGTGACAGGGCGTCTGCGTGATGGCGAGCCGCTCCAGATCGAGGCGCTCAGCCTTGTCTTTCTGTGCGCCGGTCTGTCGCTCTGGCTTGAGGTGTCATTCCTGATCACAGGCATGGTCGTGGGGGCGGTTATCGTCAATCTTGCGACGCATCACACCAAAGCCTTCAACGAAATCGGGCACATCCAATGGCCCTTCGTTGTGCTGTTCTTCATTCTCGCAGGTGCCGAACTCGACATGGATGTTGCCCGCACCCTCGGCGCGATCGGGCTTGGCTTTGTCGTCTTGCGGACCCTTTCGCGGATCATCAGTGGCTGGGTCGGTGCACGGCTGGCCCATGTGCCTCAGAATGAAGCGCCTTGGTACGGTGTCGCGTTGCTACCACAGGCCGGCGTCGCAATCGGCATGGCGCTGATTGCAGCGCAACGGTTTCCGGCATGGGGCGCGGAAATCATTGCACTGACAATCGGAACAACAGTGGTTTTTGAAATCTTCGGACCTATCGCAACCCTGATTGCGATCAAGCGTGCGCAGCAAGACAAGGGCACCCGAGCCTAGAATGATTTCCGATGGATGGCATCGTCTGCGCGATGCAAATATCCAATCAGATTGGCCAAGGTGACCACGCCCATCAGTTTGTGATCATCAACCACCATGAACTTGCGTACACCAGTCTGGGAAATCAGCTCTAGCAAGGCACGGACCGCCATATCCGAAGGGATCGTGACCGCAACATCAAGGCCGGCAAACACATCGCCAACACGCGTATTGGTCCAATGATCGCGGTCAATGGCAGACAAAACGTCTTTGTCGATCTGCCCGATCAGCACCCCGTCAGCAACAACCGGAACAAAGCTGACACGATGTTTCAACATGACCTGATTGACGAACTCCGACAATGTCAGATCGGGCGAGACAACGACAGGATCCCGGATCATGACGGCGGACACTGTTTTGCCTGAAAACGTACTTTGCATCAGCTGGTTCTGATAGGCGGACCGTGCCGCAGCCAGCACAAAAAAACCGATCAGCACGTACCAGAGCCCCGAGGGTCCCGCACCCAGAAAGACGGTATAGGCCCCCAAGGCAATCAGACCATAGGCCAGAATCCTGCCCGATGTTGCTGCGGTCCGTGTCGCGCTGAGCAGATCGCCGCGCCGCGCCCAAAGATAGGCCCGCAAGACGCGACCACCATCCATCGGAAATGCTGGCAACATGTTGAACACCGCAATCACGATGTTCACCGTGCCAAGATATGTCAGAACGCTTGGCAAGGCAGGAGAGATCATTACCGCCTGCGATACCCCCGCCAACATCCAGAAGAGAACACCCAGAACAATGCTCATCGCGGGGCCGGCAATGGCGACGCGAAACTCGACCTTTGCAGAGGGCACTTCGGTCTCAAGCTCGGCCACACCTCCGAACAGGAACAGCGTGATCCCTTTGATCCGCACACCATAGCTACGGGCAACGACCGAATGGGCCAGCTCGTGCAACAACAGCGAGGCAAAGAACCCAAGCATCGCGAAGATGGCCAGGAACACATAGCTCGTGTCAGCCAAACCCGGGAGCACTAAAGGAAAGTACTGGGTCGCAAGCGACCATGTGATCAAAGCTGCAATCAAAAACCAGCTTGGATCCAGCTTTATCTCAAAGCCGCCCACATTGAATAGCCTGATCGCGGATGTGAACATTCAGGAACCTCGCTTTCGTCATCAGCGTATCGCGCCCCGCCACGGGCGCGATTGAGTAATGTCAAATCAACTGCTGAGCGTCAGAATAGCACACACGGGCTGCACGGAACGCCTTGGACTATTGCGCCACATACCCGCCATCAATCGGGATCGCTGTGCCGGTGATAAACCCCGCACGCGGTGACGCCAGCCAAACGATCAGATCCGCTATTTCCTGAGGTGTGCCGATACGGCCCATCGGATGCAGGGGCGCCATCATATCTGTTGAGGATTGCGCACCTGATGTAACCTGTTCAGCAAGAGAATCCAGCATTCTGGTATCGACGCCACCGGGGCAGACCGCGTTCACGCGAATGCCGGAGGTCGCATATTCAAGTGCCGCGTTCTTGGTCAGGCCAATCACACCGTGCTTGGAGGCGACGTAAGGCGACAGCCCCGAAAAACCGATAAGTCCTGCAATTGAGGACAGGTTCACAATCGTACCGCCCCCTGTCTCAAGCATCGCAGTGATCTCGGCCTGTAAACACAGGAAGGTGCCTTTCAAGTTCACGCCGATAATCGCATCAAAGTTTTCCTCAGATTGTGCGGCAAACGGCGCAATCTTGCCCTCAATTCCCGCATTGTTCACCGCGCAATCAAGTCTGCCATAGGCCGCAACTGTCTTGGCAATCAGATCGGAAACATCTGCTTTTTTCGCAACGTCAGCCGCAACAAAAAGCGCTGTCCCGCCTGCTTTTTCAATCATTCTGACGGTCTCTGCCCCGCCCTCCTCATTGACGTCAGACACAACGACCTTTGCGCCCTCTGCGGCGAATGTCTTGGCCGTGGCGCGCCCGATCCCGGCCGCGCCGCCCGTCACCAAAGCGACTTTATCCGTTACCAGTCCCATATTCGTTCTCCTTAGAATTGACGTCCTGCCTAAAAGCTCTGCCGCAAAGCCACCTCAGGCTTTCGTCGAAACGCCTATCAACTTGTAGAGCGGGCAGATGCCGAACACGGCCGTCGCGCCCAAAATGACACCGACTGCGATCATCAGATACGTGACGGTCGCACTTGCACCCAAACCCATGAAATTGATCAATGGTGCCGCAATCAGAGCCGCACCAACGACAAGACGAAGCAGACGGTCAACCGTACCTACATTCGAAAACATATGACGTTCCTTTGCTTTCTACGGCGCGCCGGAACAGCCCGCCGTTTCCTGCGCCCATTCTAGGCTGGGCCCGGCTCCACCAATTGATTTTGATCAATGTTTGTTGGAGCAAGTCTTGGCAGTATCGCCCATGTCAGGATCAAACCACATGGGCCAAGAAGCACCAGAAATCGTCTTTCGGACCCAAGGTGTCACGAAGGTCTATCAGACCGGCGACGTGAAGGTATTTGCCCTCGCGGGTGTTGATCTTGAACTCTACACAGGTGAAATGGCCGTCCTTCTGGGGCCGTCGGGCAGTGGCAAATCAACCTTGCTCAACATCCTTGGCGGTCTGGATCACGCGACGGCGGGGCGCGTCTGGTTTCGTGATACCGAGCTTACCGATATGCCCGACCGCGCGCTGACCCGCTATCGCCGCGATCACGTGGGCTTTGTGTTCCAGTTCTACAATCTGGTGCCCAGTCTGACCGCGCGTGAAAATGTCCAGCTTGTCACCGATGTCTCGCCTGACCCGATGTCTGCGGAAGAGGCGCTGGCACTTGTCGGGCTGGCCAAACGGATGGACCATTTCCCCTCCGAAATGTCAGGCGGCGAACAACAGCGCGTTGCCATCGCCCGCGCCATTGCCAAGCGCCCAGAGATTATGCTTTGCGATGAACCGACAGGGGCGCTGGACAGTGCCACCGGCGTGCAGGTCCTCGAGGTCTTGCAGGACATCAACGCCCGATTTGGCACGACCACAGTCATCATCACCCATAACGCAGAAATCCAGCGCATGGCGCACCGTGTCATCCAGTTTGCGGACGGGAAAATCAGCAGCGTCCACACAAACGAAACGCGCCTTGCCCCGTCAGAGATCGTCTGGTGATGCAAGCGATTGACCGCAAACTGCTCCGCGATTTTTCGCGCCTCTGGAAACAGGCACTCGCCATCGCCCTGGTGCTGGCCTGCGGCGTCGCGATCCTGCTGACCGCTTTGGGAATGTACAAATCGCTCAGCGATACCCGCGACACTTATTACGAGCGCAACCGTTTTGCCGATGTCTTTAGCGCTGTGCAACGCGCGCCCGAAAGACTGGTGACAGAACTCGCCGCGATTGAAGGGGTTTGGGCGGTTGAGACGCGCACCGTTGGCAGCGCCGTTCTGGATGTGCCCGGAAGCATGGTCAGCGTGACAGGGAAAATCCTGTCACTGCCGCCAGATGATGCGCCGCGACTGAACGTGCCAATTCTCAAGACAGGTCGGTTACCCGATCTTACATCAACCGATGAAGTGATGGTAAACCATAATTTTGCACTGGCGAATGGCTTTCAGCTTGGCGATTTCTTCTATGCCAATCTCAACGGCCAGAAGCGACAACTGACGATCACCGGCACCGCACAGTCGCCCGAATTTATCTACACCATCGGTCCCGGTGCTTTGATGCCCGACAATGCCACTTTCGGCATTTTGTGGATGTCACAGGTGGCCGTGGCCGCTGCCTTTGATATGACGGGGGCGTTCAACGACGTCGCGCTGAAACTCAGCAAGGGCGCGCGCCAAGAGAACGTGATCGACGCCGTTGACCGACTGCTTGAACCTTACGGATCCTTGGGCGCTTACGGGCGGGATCTGCAGGCCTCGCACAGCTTTATCGACAGCGAAATCAAACAACTGCAGAATATGGCAACAGTGCTGCCGCCGATCTTCTTCGGGATATCTGCATTTCTGGTCAGCATGGTCATGGGGCGGATCATTGCACTTGAACGCAGCCAGATCGGCCTGCTCAAGGCGGTGGGCTATTCCAACCTTGAGGTTTGTTTGCACTACCTGATGCTCGCCGTGCTAATTGCGGTGGTCGGCATTGGAATTGGCTGGCTTGTCGGCGGATGGCTCGCGCGCCAGATGGCGTTGCTCTACGCCGAATATTTCGACTTTCCGTTCTTGATCTTCAGCACATCGCTTTGGGTCTATGCGGCCTCTGGCATGGCGGCGATGCTGACCACAACGCTAGGAGCCGCGCAGGCCGCGATCAAGGCCGCGCGTCTTGCCCCCGCCATTGCAATGCAGCCCCCTGCGCCGCCGCAGTTCAAACGCTCTTGGATCGACCGCGCGATGGCGACGATGCGCCTGTCGCAACCGACAATCATGATCCTACGCGCGTTGATCCGGTGGCCTGTGCGCAGCGGGCTGACGTTGCTGGGGCTTGCGCTGGCGGTCTCGACCGTGGTGTCGCCCTCGTTCTTCACCTATTCCCTGAACAAGATTGTCGACAGCGCGTTTTATGAAAGCGCGCGGCAGGATGGTATGCTGATCCTGTCGCATGACATGCCTGAAATTGTTCTGGCTACAGCCGCCGACCTGCCAGCGGTTTTGCAGGCAGAAGGGCAACAATACCACCCTGTGATCCTGAGTAACGGCAACCACGAAAAGCGGACGGTCATCCAAGCCGGCCGCCCCGACAGCGACCTCAGCCGCGTCATCGACAAAGACGGCAAACAGATCGCAGTGCCGCCGGGCGGGGTGGTGTTGACCGAACGGCTTGCCACGCAACTGGATGTTGGGATCGGGGATGCGGTTGATGTCAAATTCCTTGGCGGACGGCAGGAAACGCACGCTCTGCGCGTGACCGATATCATCGCGCAGTACTTTGGCCTGGGCGCCTATATGGATCTGGAATACGTCAACGCGCTATTGCGACAATCACCGCGCATTTCCCTGATCAATGTATCACTGGACGATACCGAGGTCATAGACCTGCACCGCAGGCTCAAGGACATTCCCAGTCTTGCCGGGATCGTCATGATGACGGAAACGCGACGCTCTTTTTCCGAAACGATCGAACAGAATATCGGCGTCGTGAATACAATCTACATTGTGATTGCCCTGCTCATCACCATAGGCGTCACCTACAACGGGGCACGGATTCAGCTGTCTGAACGATCCCGCGAACTGGCCAGCCTGCGCATCCTCGGTTTTACGCGTACCGAAGTGTCCTACATCCTGATCGGTGAAACCATGTTGCTGTCGGTTTTGGCGCAGCCCTTGGGCTGGTGGATCGGGACGCTGATTACGGCCAGCATGTTCAACAGCTTTTCCAGCGACCTTTATAACATGCCGCTTGTCGTGCATCCCGCAATCTATGCCAAAGCGAGCATTGTCGTTCTGCTGGCCAGCTTTGGTTCTGTGATGCTGGTACGGCGCAGGCTGGACAAACAAAACCTCGTTTCTGCAATGAAAGTAAGGGAGTAACCAATGTCGTGGAAACCGCGTACCATCGGACTGGTCGGTCTTGGTGCCGCACTCATGCTCGGGATGGGTTATGTCGCCCTGCAAGAAGACCCTATACCAGTCGATCTGCACACCATCACCCGCGGCCCTTTGGCGGTGACGATCAACGCCGATGGTGTCACACGGATCAAGGATATCTACGATGTATCTAGCCCCATCAATGGCACTGCGCTACGGTCCCCTGTGGACATCGGTGATCGGGTGATCAGCGGCCAGACTGTGGTTGCCGTTGTGCAGCCTGCAACGCCTGGCTTGCTGGACAGCCGCAGCCTGCTTCAGGCGCAAGCGACCGTGCAAGAAGCTGAGGCAGCGCTAGATGTTGCCGAAGCGGATCTGGCACGTGCCCAAGAGGATCGCGCATTGGCACAGACACAGTATGAAAGGACACAAACACTGGTCGAACGCGGCGTGGCCTCGCTCACGCGGTTGGAGGATGCGCTGCAAAAGCTTGCTGTCGCCCAAACCACGGTTGAAGCCGCCGAGGCGCGGATTGATATGGCCGAGAGCACGCTTGCCCGCGCCGCAACGATGCTGCAAGGCCCGCAATCAGCGGCAGAGGTGGATGCAAGTTGCTGTCTTGAGATTTACGCCCCCGCCGATGGCGTGGTCCTGAGCATAGAGAGCATCAGCGAACATCCCGTGGCCACCGGTGCCCCGCTCTTGCGGATCGGTGATCCTGCCCAGCTTGAGATCGTCGCCGATCTGTTATCCTCCGACGCGGTCCGCCTGCAAACTGGCGCAATAGCAACTGTCGAACGCTGGGGGGGTGATCATGCGCTTGCGGCAACGCTGACCCGTATTTCACCGGCCGCCGAAACCAAGATCTCTGCATTGGGCATAGACGAGCAACGTCTTGATGTCATTTTCGACATCACGACACCCGCGGCTGAAAGGGCGGGGCTGGGGGATGGTTTTGCCGTGTTTCTGCGCATCATCGAATGGCAGACAGATGACGCTGTCCAGGTTCCTCTGAGCGCGCTTTTCAAACGGCGCGGCGACTGGGCCGTTTTTCGCGCCGAAGACGGGATTGTGATGGAGCAAATCATCTCTATCGGGCGGCAGAATGCACAATTTGCCGAAGTTCTCGAAGGGCTGGAACCTGGGATGCATGTCGTGACACATCCGAATGATCAACTGATGACAGGGGCAGAAATCGTCCAGCGCAGCAGCCTTGAATAAAGGGCACGGTGCAATACTGCGCCGTGCCCTCAAATCAATGTGTAATCCCTAGTGCGACAACAGCACTGCCATGTCTTGCTGCGCAATCATCGTTTCCGTGGTCCCCCCAAAGAAACGTTCGTTCCACCGACTGCGCCCATATGCGCCCATCACGACCAGATCGGCAGTGGTTTCCTGCGCGCGGTTCAGGATCGCCTCTGCCACAGTTTTGCTACCGGTGACGTATTCCTGCACGGTGACAGTACACCCATGGTGGCTCAGCCACGTGGCCAAATCGGCGCCGGGGCTTTCCCCGTCGCCCCAGCGCGAAGGGTCGGCATCAAAGGTTGCAATCGTCACCTCTTTGGCGGTCTTCAAGAGTGGCAGGGCCGCACGTACCGCCCGTGCTGCCGGAAGGCTATTATCCCATGCGAGCAGCACATTTTCAGGTGCGAGCGCCTTACTGCCTTTCTCAACATTCAACATCAGCGGGCCGGGCGCCTTGAAAAGCAGACCATAGACAATGTCATTGAAGGCTGTTTCATCATCCCGCAAGGAATTCAGCGCAATACTGACATCGGCAAACAACGACCTGACGGCGACAATATCATGCAATGCCGTGGGTTCGGCGCAAAGCGTTGCTACCTCGCCCGTCAGGCTTTCTCGCGTCAGGTAGGCGCGCATTTCTTCCTGGCGCGCGGCGAGTCTCTTGTTCATTTCGTCACGCTCACCAAGCCATCCTTCGGGAATGACGGGTATTCCATAAGGCGTTGCGGCGATCGCATAGGTCATGATCGGCACCGCACCGACATGCAATACGCTCAGGCGTCCACCATGCGCTTCAGCAGCATCAACGATAGACGCAAGATCGGCAGGGGTGCCTTCCGGGCCTTGCAGGGCAAAAAATGTGGCGTTTTTCATGACGGACCTCTTGTGAAAGTTGTCTTACCCTAGGCCAAGCCAGCAATGCGGGATTGAGATTAGTCAATCCCGAAGAGCCCGTCCCATGCATAACAAGACCAACGCAGATGAGACGGTGAAATGGCTGATACAGAACTCTATAAGGCGCTTGGTGTTAGCCCCGACGCCTCGGCGGATGAGATCAAACGCGCCTATCGCAAGATGGCGCGCAAATACCATCCGGATGTAAATTCCTCGCCCGAAGCTGATGCAAAATTCAAAGCGGCAGCTGCGGCCAATGATGTGCTCAGCGATCCGGAAAAGCGCGCGGCCTATGACCGCTATGGCGCATCATGGGACCAGCCACGACCAGAGCAGACCACCCGACAGGATGATCGCTGGCAAGGCGGCTTTGCCTTTGACGAACGCGATGTAAACCCAGAAATGTTCCGCGATTTCTTTGGCGATCGGTATGGCCGTGGAGCCATGCCGCGCGACCAGCATGCAGCGATCGAAATCTCGCTTGAGGATGCGATCACCGGAGCAAAGAAGGCCTTGACGCTGCAGTCACCGCAGATCGACAGAACCGGCCATGTGACGATGCAAACCCGCCGGATTGATCTGACAATCCCCAAAGGCGTGTTGCCCGGCCAGAACCTCCGTCTGAAGGGCAAGGGGGCAGAGGGAGCCGACCTGCTGATCGAGGTCAATTTTCGACCCCATCCCATCTATACAATCGACGGGCGCGATCTTTACGTGACCCTGCCCGTCACCCCGTGGGAGGCAGCGCTGGGTGGGAAAGTGCCCATGCCAACCCCGACAGGCACAGTTGACCTGACAATTCCACCCGATGCGCGACAAGGCCAGAAGTTACGGTTGAAAGGCCGCGGGATGCCCGCCGCGCAAAAAGGCGACCTCTACGCGATCCTGCAAATCGTGAACCCGTCTAAAGTGTCACCAAAGGCCCGTGACCTTTATCAGCAGTTGGCCGAGGCACAGCCCTACAATCCCCGGTCGAAACTAGGAGTATAGTGCAATGAAAAAAGCTAGTCCTCGCGGCACACATGTCGAAGTGATCGAAACGCTGTCCCTGTCAGAACTGACGATGTTCTGCGACACGAACGCAGACTGGGTGGTCAAGCTTGTTGAACATGGTGTTGTCACACCAGTCGCAGAAGCGACCCCCGAGTGGGAATTCGCACCCAAGCACATCGCCCGCGCCCGCAAAGCCGCACGCCTGATGCGGGATCTGGGGCTGAACGTGGCGGGCGTGGCCCTTGTTCTGGATCTGATAGAAGAACGTGACAGGCTTGCCCGCAGGCTAGCCATGATGGGGGGATAGGAAAGGCCCCGCATCAAGACCCGTCACTTTCTAGGCAGCCAAAGACGGATTGGCGGCGGCCAGATACTCGTTCAGCACCTCGTCATATTCGGGGTCCTGTGACGCGATATGCAGAATAGCGCGCAGCATCCCTGCCTTAGCGCCGCAATCGAAACGCTCACCCGAGAAGCGCAAGCCTGCCAAGCCGACCGTGCCTGCGCCCGTATTGATCGCATCTGTCAGCTGGATTTCATTGCCAGCACCGGGCGGCTGGGTTGAAAGAACATCGAAGATCGACGGATCAAGCACATAGCGCCCGACAACCGCATCAAGCGATGGCGCATCCTCGGGTGCGGGCTTTTCCACCATACCATCGGCTTTGAGCAGATTGGCGTCCTGACCTGTGACCGACAGGATACCGTATTTATTGGTTTCTTCAGCGGCGACCGGCATTGTCGCTACAAGGTGGCCGCTGGCGCCCGCCGTGTAGGCCTCGATCATTTCGCCAATGCAGCTTTTACCGAGGATCAGATCATCAGGAAGGATCACGGCAACCGGACCAGGCAGGATGTGCGCGCGGGCGCAAAGCACCGCGTGGCCAAGACCCAGGGGTTCATGCTGCATCGTGAAGACCACATCATCCTCGATCTCGCAAAACGCGGCCTCGCGCA
>CAYZKE010000010.1:0-7761 GCA_964478505.1 uncultured Loktanella sp. | reverse complement strand
AGACGCGCATTTCTTTGAGGAATTCCAAAGGTTTTGGCTATTTTGCACCCGCAGCATTGACTTTTGGCCCTCAAAAGCCACCATAAACGACATGACTGTAACGTAAGCGACATAAATGCCGGCTCATCCGGTCTTTGATGCACGCGGCCAGAGATGGCTCCGTCCGCAATTTGCTTTCAACTTCAGAGGTCACCAATGAAAGATCACGCGACGACGGGACAACCATTTCAACCGGCTGCGCTACCTTATAGAAAGGTCACCGTTGTTGGGGCCGGATCTTGGGGCACAGCCCTTGCGGTTGTTCTGGCGCGCGCCGGATGCGACACGACGATCTGTGGCCGTGACCCCGCCATCATTGATGAAATCAACACAAAAGGCACGACCGAACGCTTTTTGCCGGGTGTAACGCTGCCCGAAGGTTTGCGCGGCACAACGGATATGCCCAAAGCCTTGGAAGGCGCTGAAGCTGTGCTTGTGGTTGTCCCCTCGCGTAGCGTGCGCAGTGTAGCCCGCCAAGTGGCCGAGCACGCGCCCAAAGATACGCCGGTCGCCGTTTGCGCCAAAGGGATCGAAGCCGAAACCGGCCTGTTGATGACACAGGTCGCCGAAGAAGAACTGGGCGGGCGCTGCGTCGGTTGCGTCTCTGGTCCGACCTTTGCGCTGGAAACAGCCCTCGGGCACCCCACAGCCGCCACTGTCGCCTTTCCGTTTACATATGGTGACAGGTTGCGCCCGCATGAAAGCCCCGCTGTTCGCCTTGCCCTGTCACTTTCGACCGAAAGTTTCCGGTCCTATGTCTCGGACGATCTGGTCGGCGTTGAAATCGGCGGTGCGGTGAAAAATATAATCGCCATCGCCTGCGGGCTGATGACCGGCGCTGGCTTTGCCGAAAATACCCGTGCGGCGCTGATTACCCGCGGGCTCGATGAAATGAAGGCACTGGCCGAAGCCCTGGGTGGACGCCGTGAAACCGTGACAGGATTATCGGGGATCGGGGATTTGTCTCTGACATGCTCCAGCCCCACATCGCGCAACATGGCACTTGGCCTGCAACTGGGCCAGGGCATCCCGCGCGCCGACTGCTTTGAGGGCCGCCCCGTCGTCGTCGAAGGCGAAATAAACGCGAAATCAGTCACCGACCTTGCGCGCAGCGTGAACGTTGCAATGCCAATCTGCGAAACCGTGCGGTCTATCCTGCACGACGGCGCAGACCTTGGCACCGCCTTCGCAAACCTGTGGGCCCGCCCGATCGAGGCAGAGCCGCGCACAATGGACCTCTCTTTCACACATCCCGCAACTGACAAAGATATTGCAACACTTGCAGAAAGGATCTCATGACCCGTCACGAGAAATTCGATACAACCGACATCGCGGACAAGAAATTTGTCCTCGCCACCGATCTTGATGGAACATTCCTCGGCGGGTCTGACGACCAGCGCGCAGGGCTTTATAACTGGATCGCGGCCAATCGGGACCACGTTGGATTGATCTTTGTGACCGGGCGCGATCCGGGCTTTATCCACGACATTACCCGCAAGGGTGACGTACCGCGCCCTGATTATGTGATTGCTGATGTGGGCACCACGATTGCGACGATGGATCACAACAACCTTGTGTCCCCGATTGCCGAACTGGAAGCCGAGATCGCCGCCGCATGGGGCGATGCGGGCACCAAGGCCCGTTTTGTCCTTAACGGCACACGCGGTCTGCGGCTTCAATCCACGCTCTTCCGCTATCGTCTGAGCTATGACATGGACCCTGCCAACTTCGACGAAAGCGCCATTGAGACAATCGCCGACCTCGGACTTGATACCATTGTATCGGACAACCGTTTCTTTGACGTGCTGCCAAAGGGTGTCAGCAAAGGCCCATCGCTTTTGCGCCTGTTGACTCACCTGAACATCGACAACCGTCGTGTTTTGGTGGCAGGCGATACGATGAATGATCTGTCCATGCTGAAAATGGGCCTGCCTGCCGTCGCGGTAGGGGGATCAGAGCCGTCCTTGATCGACGAGATTAAGGACCTTGCGCATTGCTACGCCGCAGAAGCGGAGGGCGCCGCAGGCATCGCCGAAGCAATCCTGCATCACAACCTGTTTGCCGCGTAGAGAAAGGAGCATCACATGTCTTCCGAAATGGTCATCGTCTACCATCGCCAGCCCTATGAAGAGGTCGAGGAAAACGGGCAGATCGTGCTGCGCGAAAACAAGAGCCCCAACGGGATCGTCCCCACGCTGAAGAGCTTTTTTGGCGAGGTCGATCACGGGGCATGGATCGCATGGAAACTGGCCGAAGACCCTGCCAACCCCGATTTCGAGCAACGGATCGAGATTGAAGACGACTATGGCCGCTATGCTGTGTCACGGCTGGCATTGTCTGAAGAGCAGGTGCGCGAATTCTATCATGTCACCTCGAAAGAGGCATTTTGGCCGATCCTCCACGGTTTCAAGGAACGCTATAACTACGACCCTGTTGATTGGGCGAACTTTCAGGATGTGAACCGCCGTTTCGCCGAAGCGGCCGCCGAAGAAGCAGCAGAGGGCGCTTTGGTCTGGGTGCATGACTATAACCTATGGCTCGTGCCCGGCTATCTGCGCACCATGCGCCCTGACGTACGGATTGCATTCTTCCATCACACCCCGTTCCCATCGGCGGATATCTTTAACATGCTGCCTTGGCGCAAAGAGATCGTGAACAGCCTGCTGGCCTGTGATGACATCGGCTTTCATATCCCGCGCTATGCCAGCAACTTTGTCTCGGTTGCCACCAGTCTGTTCGACGTGGATGTAACAACGCGGACGCAAGTCCCCGACAAATGGATTTTCGAGGGCACTGCGCTGGCTGAACGCGCATGGGCAAGCAAGCTGAACGTCGATGGCCATGAGGTGGCAGTCAGCGTAACACCTGTGGGCGTGGATATCGGCTATATCGACGAGATTGCACATGCCCCGGAAACGGTGTCCCAAACCGCGAAGATCAAAGAGGAAATCGGTGACGAGAAACTGATCCTTTCGGTCGGGCGCACCGACTACACCAAAGGCGGGATCGAGCAACTGGCCAGCTTTGAGCGTGTTTTGGAATATAACCCTGACTTGCGGGGCAAAATCCGGCTGATGCATGTATCGGTCGCGGCCAACCGCAATATGCAGGCCTATGAGGAAATCCAGAGCGAGATCGAGCAGATCGCAGGCCGGATCAATGGCCGTTTCGGGACACTGGAATGGCAACCGGTGACGCTCATTTCGCGTGCTGTTCCGTTCACGCAGCTGATTTCATACTATCAGGCCGCCGACGTCGCATGGATCACGCCACTGGCGGACGGCATGAATCTGGTCGCGAAGGAATTTATCGCATCTCGAATCGACAACAGCGGTGTGCTGGTGCTGTCCGAATTCGCAGGGGCCGCTGTAGAGCTGGCCGATGCGGTGATCACAAACCCGTTCTCGAACCGCGCAATGGATCTGACGATCGTCAGCGCCCTGCAAATGCCGGAACAAGAGCGCCGCATGCGTATGGAAAGCCTGCGCTCAGCCGTTCAGAAGACAGACGTGCGTAAATGGACACCCGGCACGCTTGAACTGAAACCAAAGCAGGTCATTGTTCCCGCGGCCTAAAATGAAAGAAATCGCTTTGTCGGCAAAGTATCTCCGGCGATTGGGCCCCTAAGAGGGCCCAGCGGTCGATACTCTGCCGACAAATTGCCGTGAGCGGCGGCATGATGCGTACACCGAATGCGCCGCATGCTAATATAGCGAAATTTCCGCTACCCCCTCTTAAAAATAGCAGCACCCTGCGACCGTCGATGCGAGCCTTTCCATAAGGCCAGATTGACAGCGCACCTTTTGATGCGAAGGATACAGGCACAGCATTTGCAGTTTGCCCGCTTGCAAGCGACCCATCTCCCGAACGAGGCAAATGTGTTTCGTTCCGAACGTCATCGGAGTGAGATGATGAATATAAGAAAATTCAAGTCCTGGGGCCAGCTACAGACTGTGCTTACGGTCGCCGAGGTCGGCTCTTATCGCGCGGCAGCACATGTTCTTGGCGTAACAAGCAGTACTGTTGCACGCCACGTCGATACGATCTCGGAAGAGCTTGGGCATCCGATCTTCCTGCCTGCGGGCAATCGTTGGGAACTTACCGAGATTGGCGAAGAGCTTGTTGCGATTGCCGAGGCCACGCAATCCAGTCTGGGTTTCATGCTCAAGGATATCGAGAATAGCAATGATTTCTTTGGTGCGCTGCAGATCAACACACTCTCTTTTATAAACAGCGATTTTCTTGCCCCTGCAATGAACCTTTGGCGCGAGAAATTCCCGCAAGCAAAGATCACAATTGAAGCAAATGATGCGACAACTGCGATCGAACGCGGCGAGGCCGATGTCGCGCTTCGGCTCTCACGTCCCGACACACCTGGCGTGGCACGGTTCAAAGTGGCCAATTGCAAGGTTGCGATTTTTGCAACCGAGGACAGCGATCAGACCGGATGGGTGGGCTTGCCGCAACGCCTTGAAGGCTTGCCAGAGATGCAGCTTGCGCGGCAGTATTTCGGCACTGACCCGATCATCCGGATGGATTCCTACCTTGCGGTGGCAAATACCTCTCAAGCGACCGGCCTTTCATGTGTTTTGCCTACGTGTATGGCCCGCGCATTCCCCAGACTTCGCGAGGTTCAATCCGATGAAGCGCAAACCCATGTGGACCGTGAGCTTTGGTTTCTCTTTTATGAAACGCGCAAAAACGATCCCGCGATCAAAGCCGCAAAATGCTGGGTGAAGGATATTTTCCCGTCACCGAACAAATGTCTTTGCGGCAAGTGTGACTAGGGTCAGCACCCGTTTGAAAGCATCTGCAATGCGCTCTGGTCTTGATTGCCACCGGCACGCACAACATCTGCGGTATCGCGGGAAATGACATGAACTACGCAAACCGCCAGGATGATGTGCAAATTGCTCTCTCAGGGTTTGGCGAGTACCTGTGCTGAGGTGTAGCTATGGCGTGAGTGGGTCTTGACGCTCAGAATTCAAAGTCTGGTCATTCACCGCCATTCACAGCTAGGTTTCCGCCCAACACATCATGATAGAAGCGAGCGACCATGAAACCTGATCAGCCTGCCTTTGCGCCCCCAAGTGACGCCGCCGCGCGCCGCGCCAAACCAGCGGTGATCTGTTATCCGACTGATGCGCTTGCCCCGCCCGATCATGCGGCGATGCAGGCCCGCCGCGCCAGTGCCACCCATCGCGACACCTGCGTGATCCCGCCCCGTGATGCGCGTTGCACGACCGTCCCTGCGGGCGGGTTCTTTCGGATTACATGCCCGGAGGGCGCGCAGGTCGGCGATCTGAACCTATGGTCCGCCACTGACCTGACCGAACATTTCTATTCCGGCAAGACGCGCGCCTTGCACGGCACGCATCTGTCCACCGGCGACAGGCTTTGGTCGCGCTTTCCGAACATGCGCCCGATGGCGACGATTACAGAGGACACGCTGGATTGGTACGGTTGGGATGCGGACGGTGGATCGGTGCATGACGTGATCGGCACACGCTGCGATCCCTACACCGGACGGTTGTCGTCGGGGTCCGACTATCACTACTGTTGCCATTCCAACCTGACCCGCGCGCTGGCAGACCACACAGGCATGTCACTAGCCGAGGCAGAGCCCTATGTGCACGACGTCCTGAACGTCTTTATGTGCACCGGTTTCACCAACGACACGCATCAATATTTTATGAAGGCCAGTCCTGTGCGGGCGGGCGACTACCTGGAGTTCATTGCCGAGATTGACCTGATCGTCGGCCTCTCTGCCTGCCCCGGTGGTGATTGCGGGGACGAGCATACGTCCGACAAGGCCACCTGTTATCCGCTGGTGATTGATGTCTTTGAAAGCGCGGACCCCTTCACGCCACCGGCGCCTAACGCCTACGACCGCAGTCACGGGCGCTAAGAGATATAACGCACCAGTCGCGAAAGCATGGTCATACAGGCGTCCAACTGGTCAATCTCAAGGTATTCATCAGGCTTATGGGCCTGCTGGATTGATCCGGGACCGCAGACCACCACATGGCTGCCCAGCGCCTGAAAAAGCCCTGCCTCGGTGCCAAAAGCCACCAGATCGGCGCCGTTCGCGCCTGTCAGTTCGGCGACCAATTCGCGCGCGGCGTTCACGGCCATCGGCTCAAGCCCCGCGATTTCGCCCACAGTGGTCAGGGTGATGCTGGCGTCAGGGCTGACGGCCTGCATGGCGGGCAGTAAGGTATCCGCGCAATAGCGGGCCATGCTGGATTTGACGAAATCGGCGTCGCTGTTCTGCACAGGCCGCATTTCCCATTCAACCTCGGCTTTGCCGGCGATCACGTTATGGGCCACGCCGCCCGATACACGGCCAATATTGATGGTCGTCCAAGGCGGCTCGAACTTGCTGTCCGCTGGTGCGCGCGCAATCAGGTCCTCGCGCAACTCCATCAGCCGCGTGACATAGCGCACAGCATATTCGGCCGCATTTACACCCAGATCAGGGGCGGAACCGTGGCCCTCAAGCCCAGTGAAATGTGCCGTGTATTCGCAGCAGCCTTTATGCCCCTCGATCACCCGCATTTCTGTGGGTTCGCCGATGATCGTAATGTCAGGCACCAAACCAAGATCGCGCATGACACCGACAAGCGATTGCGCGCCCAGGCAACCGGTTTCCTCGTCATAGGTAAAGGCGAAGTGGAGCGGGCGCGTCAGCTTGTCCGCATCAACGGTTTCCGCAATGGCCAGCGTGGCCGCGATAAACCCCTTCATGTCGCAGGTACCGCGCCCGTAAAGGCGGCCGTCACCTTCGTGCAAGACGAACGGGTCTGTGGCCCAGTCCTGATCTGCCACAGGGACCACATCGGTGTGACCAGATAACAGGATACCGCCACGCGCGTCCGGTCCGAGTGTCGCGAAGAGGTTCGCTTTGCTGCCCGTGTCATCGTGATCCAGAAAAACGCGTGCGCCCTGACGTTCCATATGCTCCGCCATCCACGAGATCATCGCCAGATTGCTGTCAGCCGAGATCGTGGGAAAGCCGATTAGGTGCTGCAGGATGCTCTGGGCGCGCTGCGTGATGTCCGTCACGCGTGGCGAAGAAAGAGGGACAACCACGCGCGCCTAGTCCTTGAGGTACATCTTGCGTGGCCGGTCGCAGAAACAGGCCGCCGGTCCGTCCTCTGTGATCAGGATGGATTCAGTGATCTCCAGACCCCAATCATCCATCCACAGACCCGGCATAAAGTGAAAGGTCATGCCCGGCTCAAGGATCGTTTCGTCTTCTTCACGCAATGAAATTGTCCGCTCGCCCCAATCCGGGGGATAGCTCAGCCCGATGGGATAGCCGCAGCGCGCGCCGCGTTCGATACCGGCGCGTTCCAGCGGGGCGGCGAGGGCTATCGCGATATCCTGTGCGCGATTGCCTGCACGAGCCGCATCAAGGCCGGCCTCTAGCCCTTCGACAAGGGCGGCTTCGGCGCGTTTGAGGAAATCAGGCGGTGTCCCAAGAAAAACAGAGCGGCAAAACGGGATGTGATAGCGGCGATAACATCCTGCCAGTTCAAAAAAGGTGCCCTCACCACGTTTGAAAGGCTGGCTGTCCCACGTCAGATGCGGGGCGGCGGCATTTGTGCCTGAGGGCAAAAGCGGCACAATCGCGGGGTAGTCGCCCCAATCGTCACCAATGCCACGGATCACATCGCCATAGATTTCCGCCACCAGATCATTCTTGCGCATCCCGGGTTC